>JAAYVF010000012.1 GCA_012517325.1 Myxococcales bacterium
AATTGCTCGATGGCTCCTGGCGGGTCGAATACAAGAATCAGGTGATTGCCACGCATCCGCCAACGGAACTGCGCGCACCTCTCAAAGCCCGATGCAAAACGGAAAATCGAAAGGGAACAACCAACTGGACGTGGGTCTATTAGGCCTCGGCTCCGAACTCTACGTAACCAAGGGGACATTTTTGCTGCACAGTTAAGGGGACATATTGCCTAAGTATAAACAGGACAAAATGAGGGATCATTTGAAATCCTCTCGAGTATCCATGGCAAGAAGCGGAGCGACAACGGGCCGGCTATTTTTCCGTAACTTTTTACCTCGCCAAGTTGTCTAAAACTTGGATTTTAATTGCCCCAAAAAAGGGGCGGTAAAATTCCCTTGACATTGCGGCATTTTACGTTGAATGTAGGTGGGTTGAACCGACCATGATTCATGGTGTATAGACTATCGGTCTATATGCCCGAGAAACGTTTAAACGAAGCAAACGGATCATTCGATGATCTTAGACTATATACTTGGTATGTTCTCCAATGACCTGGCGATCGACCTGGGGACCGCCAATACATTGGTTTATGTCAAAGGCCGGGGCATCGTTTTTTCCGAGCCCTCGGTCGTGGCGGTCGCGAAGGATTCGCGCGGGGTCAAGCGCGTGTTGGCCGTCGGCAAGGAAGCCAAGATGATGGTCGGTAAAACGCCGGGCAACATCATGGCGATCCGGCCGATGCGCGACGGCGTCATCGCGGACTTCGAGGTGACGCGCGAGATGCTGCGCTACTTCATCCGCAAGGCGCACAACCGCAAGACGCTGGTGCGCCCGCGAATCATCGTCTGCGTACCCTACGGCATCACCGAAGTGGAGAAGCGGGCGGTGCGCGAAAGCGCGATCAGCGCCAGCGCGCGCGAGGTTTACCTGATCGAGGAGCCGATGGCGGCGGCGATCGGCGCGGGCCTGCCGATCACCGAGCCGTCGGGCAACATGGTCGTCGACATCGGCGGCGGCACGACGGAAGTGGCGGTCATCAGCCTGGCGGGCCTGGTGCACTGCCAAAGCGTGCGCGTCGCCGGCGACAAGATGGACGCGGCGATCATGCAGTACCTGAAACGCAAATACAATTTGCTCATCGGCGAAGCGACGGCCGAGCGGATCAAGATGACCATCGGCACGGCCTACCCGACCGAGGAAGTGATGACCATGGCGGTCAAGGGCCGCGACCTGGTCGCCGGCATCCCCAAGACCATCGAGGTCAACAGCGACGAAATCCACGACGCGCTGATCGAACCGATCAACACCATCGTCAACGCCGTGCGCGTCGCGTTGGAACGCACGCCGCCCGAGCTGGCGGCGGACATCGTCGACAAAGGCATCGTGCTGACCGGCGGCGGCGCCCTGCTCAAGCACCTGGATATTCTGCTGCAGGAAGAAACGGGACTGCCCGTCAGCATCGCCGACGATCCGCTGGCCGCGGTCGTGCTCGGCACCGGCAAGGCGCTGGACGAGCTCGATCTGCTGCGCAAGGTGAGCATCCAAAGCTGAACCGCCGGCGACGGCGTCCCGGCTCCCCGCCGCGAAAAGAGAGACGATGCTGCGTTTTATCGCGCAACACCGCGTGCTGTTGTTGGCGCTGCTGCTCGTACTGATCGGGTTGCATCTGCTGAGCACCGGATTGCGCCGGCAGGCCGATGTCGGTTTTTTCGGCAAGGCCGTTCTGGTGGTCTACACGCCGATCTACAAGGTCCTTTCCTGGCCCTTCGCCAAGGTCGCCGACTTCATCCGCGGCTACATCTACCTGGTCGACCTGCGCGACACCAACGAAAACCTGCGCAAGCAGACCGCCATCCTGAAGACGCAACTGGCCGAGTTGCAGGAGTTGCGCGCCGAGAATGACCGGATGAAAAAGCTGCTCGGCCTGCAAACCTCCGATCCCAAGCCCGTCGCCAACGCTTGGGTCATCCGACGCGGCGAGGAATACGATTTCCAGGTGCTGATCATCGACGCGGGCTCGCACGACGGCGTCCAGAAGGGCATGGCCGTGGTGGCGCCCGACGGGCTGGTCGGCTACGTCGCGGCGGTGGCCTTCAACGCCTCCAAGGTCGTGATGCTGACCGACGTCGGGGCGCGCGTCGACGCGATCCTGCAGCGCACCCGGCACCGCGCCATGGTGTTCGGCAGCGGCAAGGATTTCTGCACGCTCGAGTACCTCGACCCCGACGCCGACGTGGCCGAGGGCGACCGCCTGGTGACCTCGGGAATGGACGGCGTGTTTCCCAAGGGGATTCCCGTCGCGCAGGTGGGCGCGGTGAGCCGCGCCGACTTCGGCGTCGTGCAATCGGTGATCGTCAAGCCGACGGCGAACATGGCGACGATCGAGGAAGTGGCGGTGCTGCCCAAACCGCCGATCGACGCGGGACTGATGCCGTGAAAAAATTTCTCATCTTTTTCGCGATCGGCTCCCTCTTGCTGGTCGCGCAATCCATTTGGAGCGTGTTCTTCCACACGCGTTCGGCGCCGGAGTTCGTGTTCATCCTGGTGGTGTTTTCGGGCATCTACCACAAGCCGTTCGGCGGGATGATCCTCGCCTTCATTCTCGGCTTCATGGTCGATTCGCTGACCGGCCTGCTGCCCGGCCTGTTCGCCTCCATCTATACCCTGACCTTCGTCTTCTGTCGGCTGGCCGGCCGCCGCTTTTACATGCGCAGCTACCCGTTTCAAGTGCTGATCGTGCTGGCGACGACGCTGCTGGCGAAAATCCTCGAATACATCGTGCTCAATTGGCTGGCCGAGCGCGGCCATCCCGGTCTTGCCTTCTTCTGGCCGATGTGGCCGCTGTTCGTCTGGAACGCGCTGGCCGCCATCCCGCTGATCGGCTGGCTGGAACGGACGGAGCAGCGCCTGTCGGACCGCTACATGCATCACGTCTTCGAGCACCGGGGCTTTATCTAGATGGCGCAGGACACCAACGGCCAAAAAAATTCCCAGCGGGCGTTCGGCCGTTTCACCGTCGCGGTGACCGTGGCCTTCGTCGTTCTGTTGGGCCGGCTCTGGTACCTGCAAGCCATCCAGGGCCCGCAGTTGATGCAGAAGAGCGAAGCCAACCGCATCGGCACCTACCGCCTGCCCGCGCTGCGCGGCATGATCCTGGACCGCGGCGGACAATTGCTGGTCGACAACCGGCCGAGCTTCAACCTGATGTTCAATTCCGCCCTGCTGCCGGAAAAAGACCGCGCGCCGTTCTTGCTGACTCTTTCGCAGACGATTCAATGCGACATCGAACTGGCCGAGTCGCGCCTGAAAAAGCGGCCGGGAACGATCACGCTGAAGGAAGACATCACGCGCGACGAGGTGGCGCGCGTCGAAGCCCTGCGGATGCTGTTCGAAGGCAAGGAGTTTCCGTTGCGCATCGAGCAGGTCGGCAAGCGCACCTTCAAGCATGCCCGGCTCTTTTCGCACGTCATCGGCTACACCGGCGAAATCGATCAGGAGCGGCTGGACCTGCCCGAATACGCCGGCTACCGGCCCGGCGACCGCGTCGGCCGCAGCGGCATCGAGATGGCCTACGAGCAATACCTGCGCGGCGAATTCGGCATGCGGAAGGTGGAGGAAAACGCGCGCGGGATGCAGATCCAGACGCTGGACAACATTCCGGCGGTGCCCGGCCGGAACCTGGCGCTGAACATCGACCTGGAGATGCAGGCCGCCGCGGCGAACGCGATGGGCGATCAGGCCGGCAGCGTCGTCGCACTCGATCCGCGCAACGGCCGCGTGCTGGTGCTCTACAGTTCGCCGCCGTTCGATCCGGATTTCTTCACCCGCCCGGTGCCGACCGAGGAATGGGAGAGGCTGACCAACGATCCGCGCCACCCGCTGCAAAACAAGGCGATCGGCGGCGTTTATCCGCCCGGTTCGACGTTCAAGGTGGTCAGCGCCCTGGCGGGCCTGCAGGAAAAGGAGATCACCCTGCAGACACCGTTCGAGTGCCGCGGCAAGTGGAAATACGGCGAACGCGAGTTCCGCTGTTTCAACGAGCGCGGCCACGGCTCGGTCACCTTCTACGACAGCATCATGCGCAGTTGCGACATTTACTACTACAAGCTGTCGGTGCAACTGGGTATCGAGCGGCTGGCCAAGTACGCGCGGATGCTGGGCGGCGGGCGCAAGACGGGCATCGACATTCCGGGCGAGAGCGATGGCCTGATCCCCGATCCCGATTGGAAAATGCGGACCTCCGGCAAGGCCTGGATGCCAGGCGAAACGCTCAACACCTCCATCGGCCAGGGCTCGGTGATGCTGACCCCGGTGCAACTGGCGGTGATCTACGCGACTATCGCCAACGGCGGCGTGCTGTACAAACCGCAGCTCGTCGGCAAGGTGCTCGCCCCGGACGGCAAGGTGATCAGCGAGTTCGCGCCGGTGGTGGTCGGCAAGGCAGCCATCGACGCGAAAAATTTCGAATACCTGCGGCACGCGCTGTCGTTGGTCGTCAATTCGCCCGGCGGCACCGCATTCGCCCACCGGCTGCGCTCGATCCTGGTGGCCGGCAAGACCGGCACGGCGCAGGTCCGAAAAATCGGCAAACAGCGCCAACACTACACCACGCTGCCCTACGATCAGCGCGATCACGCCTGGTTCGCCTGTTTCGCGCCGGTGGACGATCCCGAAATCGTCGTGACCGCGGTGGTGGAGCACGGCGGTTTCGGCGGTTCGGCCGCCGCGCCGATTGCCATGGCGGTCGTTGCCAAATACGCCGCCTTGCGAAAAGATATCAACAGCGCGGCGACAACCGCCAACCCCTGACGGACAGACGATGCTGAAACGTTCGACGGCCAAAACGCAGACGATCTACCGCAGCCCGGACCACCGGTTCACCGGGCGGATCGACCGGCGGATGATCACCAATTTCGATTGGCCCCTGCTGGTCATCATCGGGCTGTTCATCGTCATCGGCCTGATCAACCTCTACAGCGCGACCAGCCACGACGACGCGCACAACGAGCGATTCGTCCTGCAGCTCATCTGGATTTTTGTCGGCCTGGTGCTGATGGTGCTGTCGCTATCGGTCAATTATCAGATTTACAAAAACGCCGCGTACGGCGTGATGATCGGGACGATCGTGCTGCTGTTGGCCACGCTGATCATTGGCTACGTCAGCCATGGCGCGAAGCGCTGGCTGTTGCTCGGGCCGGTGCGTTTTCAGCCCAGCGAGCTGGCCAAGCTGGCCGTGGTGCTGACGCTGGCCAAGTATTTTTCCGAAAACGCGAAGCCCTTCGGCATGCGGCTGAAGGATCTGCAGTGGCCGCTGGCGCTGATCGGCGGTCCGACCCTGTTGATTCTGATGCAGCCCGACCTGGGCACGGCCTTGATGATCCTGTTGATCGCCACGACGATGATCCTGTTCGTCGGCGTCCGCCGGCGAACGCTCATCGGATTGTCGGTGACGGGTCTGCTCATCCTGCCGATGATGTATTTTTTCGTCCTCCAGGATTACCAGCGCAACCGCATCCTGACGTTGCTGAACCCCGACCGCGACCCGACCGGCACGGGCTGGCACATCCGGCAATCGCTGATCGCGATCGGTTCGGGGCAGATCTTCGGCAAGGGCTGGATGCACGGCACGCAGACCAAATTGGATTTTCTGCCCGAACAGCACACCGATTTCATTTTTTCGGTGCTGGCGGAGGAATGGGGCTTCATCGGCGGCCTGTTGACGCTGGCGCTGTTTTTCATCCTGATCCTGCTCTGCCTCAACATCGCGATGAATTCGAAGGATCAATTCGGGACGCTGCTGGGCGTCGGGCTCACCGCGTTCATTTTCTGGCACGTCGTCGTCAACATCGGCATGGTGCTGGGGCTGCTGCCCGTCGTCGGCGTGCCGCTGCCGTTCATGTCCTATGGCCGCACCTCGCTGCTGACGATGATGATCGCGATCGGCATGCTGCAAAACATCGCCAGCCGACGCTATATCTTTTAATTTCCCGGAAAAATCAGGAAACAATCGGCAGGCGCGCCCCGCAGTGGGCGCAGGTGTTGGCCCGCGTCAGGGCGAGCCGGTCGACGCGATAGCCCAGCCGCTTGATGACCGGCCGATCGCACGCCGGACAAACCGTGTCGGCCGATCCGGGAAGGCTGAGGTTGCCGACGTACACGAAGGGCAGCCGGGAACGGGCGAGTTCCCAGGCCGCGAGCATCGTATCGGTCGGAGTCGCCGGTGCGGTCCACTCGTGCTGCGGGAAATAACGTGACAGGTGCAGGGGGATGTCGGGGGAAAGATCGGCCAGCCACTCGACCAGTTCGCCGAGCTGCTCGGGGCGGTCGTTGGCACCGGTCACGAGCAGATTCGTCACCTCGACGTGCACCCCGGCGCGATGCGCGGCCTCGACGTTGCGCCGCACCGGCGCCAGCCGCCCGCCGGTCAGGCCGCGGTAGAACTCGTCGTCGCCCTTGACGTCGATGTTCATCGCGTCGACCCACCGGCATAACTCGTCCCACGGCTCGGGCTCCAGGTAGCCGTTGGTCACCAGGACGACAGCCAGCCCCCGTTCGCGCAACAAGCGGGCGTTGTCGAGGATGTATTCGAACCAGATGGTGGGTTCGTTGTAGGTGAAGGCGATGCCGATCGAGCCGCCGGCGGCGCCGCGCGGCGCCAGGGAGGCGGGCGCCAGGAAGTCGGCGCGGGCGTGCCCGCCCGAGAGGTGCCAGTTCTGGCAGAATTTGCACGCCAGGTTGCAGCCGTTGGCGCCGGCCGAAAGAATCGCGGCGCCGGGATGAAAATGATAGAGCGGTTTTTTTTCGATCGGATCGATGCCCAGCGCGGCGACGCGGCCGTATTCGGCGGCGATCAACACGCCGTCCTCGTTCGCCCGGTGCCCGCAAAAGCCGCGACTGCCGGGCCGGATCACGCAATGCCGCGGGCAAAGCTCGCAACGAATCACCTGATCGGCCAGTGGGGTCTGAAACCGCGCGGTGATTTTTTCCGGCGGCATCGCTCAGCCTATTCGTTCGGGCTGCCGCAGCACCGGAAGCCGATCAAGTAGCTGGCGGTGCCGGGGCCGGCCGCGATGCGCACGCCGCAACGGACCGCCCAGTCGGGCTCGTCCGCCGCGCCGCCCTTGACCACGTAAGCGGCCTGGCCGGGCGCGACCGGCGAACTGGTCCATTCGCGCACGTTGCCGGACATGTCGTAAACGCCGAAGCCGGACCGGCAGGCGGCCCAACCGCCCGCCGAGGCAACGGTGCGCTTCTGCCCGTTGGAATTCTGGGTGGCGCAGACATTCGGGTTGAAATCGTTGCCGTAGGGGAAGCGGCTGTTGGCCGGGCCCTTGCACGAGCGTTCCCATTCCGCCTCGCTGCACAACCGTTTGCCCTGGGCTTCGCACGATTTCTTCGCTTCCGCCCAGCCGACGTTGGTCTTCGGGGGCGAACCGGGTTGGTTGGGGAATTCGTAGAGATCGATGCAATAGGCCGCCACGTAGGTCGGCGTGTTGTTCTTCTCGCCCGGTTTGTGCAACGGGTCGTCGGGGGCGCTGCCCATCCGCACCGAACCGCCACCGACGTAGCGCATGCCGTCGGGGCATTTCGAGACGACCACCGACGGCGTCGGCGTCACCGGTTCGGCGACCTCGGCCTGTTTGCCGGCCAGGGCCTGATTTTTCAGATTGAGCAGCTTGGCGTTTTTCGTCTCCGCCTTCAGCCCTTCGCCGGCGGTGGCGATCGCTTCATCCCACTTCTTCGCCGCGAGGTAGCTCTCGGTTTCCTTGATTTTCAGATTGACGATGTCCTTGCGCGCCTTGGCGGCGTCGGGATTGTCGGCCTGAATTTTTTCCATCTGCTCGGCGGTCGACAGCGCACAGGCGCCGATCGGTTGGACGTAAATTTTCTTGGCCATATACCACTTGAGCTGTTCGGCGAGCTTGGCGAGTTTTTTCGCGTCGCTCTGGGTATCCAGGCCTTTCTGGGCGTCGGCCAGATACTTCTGGAATGCCGTGTCATCCGGTTTGATGACCAGACCTTCCTCGGCCAGACTGGCGGCGCTGATGTAATTCTCGTCGCCCATCGCCTTTTCGATGCGCTTGGCCAGGTCGGCCAGCATCTTCTTGCGCGCCTCGGCCGGGAATTCGTTGCTCGGTTCCATTTCCTCGATCTGCTGCAGCAACAGCAAAGCGCAACTGTCCTCGGGCTTGGTGTATTTCTGCTGATCGATCAACGCATTGGCCTGGTTGATGAGATCGGCGATATTCGCGGCCGGCGAACCCTCTTCGGGACTGGCCTCCGGAGTGGCTTCCGGGGTTGGGGTTTCGACGGCTTGCACGACCGGAGTCGGTTCCGTCGGCGTCATGCCGCCCAATCCGAACCAGCCTTGCGAATGGGCTAAAAAACCCAATGCGGCGACAACCAGCAAGCCGCCGAAAATCGTCGCCCACAAACCGACGGACGACTTCGTTTTCGCCCGCGCCGGACGGCGGACTTGCATCGCGGGCTCGGGTTCGGCGGGCCGATCCGCGGCCCGGCCGGCTTCGCCAACGACTTCGTCGAACGAGACTCGCGATCCGGTTTCCATCGTCGCCGGGCTTGGCTGCGCCTCGACCGGCGCGGCCGGCTCCGCCGGCTTTTCTTCCTCAACCAGCTTTTCGAACAAGTCGGATTCGGCCTGAGCCTCCGCGACCTGATTCTCGTGGAGGGTGTACTCCTCGGCCGCTTCCGCCGCGGGAGTTTCTTCCGCCGGTTCCGGTTCGGCGGCAGGCTCTTCGATCGGCTCCGGTTCCTCGGACACGATCGGTTCTTCCGCGATCGGCTCCGGTTCCTCGGCCGCGATCGGCTCTTCCACGATCGGCCCCGGCGCCGCTTCGACCGGCGCTTCCGCCGCGGTTGCTTCCTCGACGACCGGTCCTTCAACAACCGGTTCCGCCGGCATTGCTTCGACCGGCGCCGGTTCCTCGGCAACCACGGGCTCATCGACAACCGCCGGCTCTTCGGCGGCAATAGGTTCTTCGACAACCGCCGGCTCTTCGACAATCGCCGGCTCTTCAGCGGCTTCGGGCTCTTCGACAATCGCCGGCTCTTCAGCGGCTTCGGGTTCTTCGACAATCGCCGGCTCTTCAGCGGCTTCGGGCTCTTCGACAATCGCCGGCTCTTCGACGGCTGCCGGTTCTTCGACGACCGCCGGTTCTTCGGCGAACACTGTTTCCTCGGCCACCTCGGCCGGTTCGTCAGCCGGCTCCGACTCGCCGAAGAGTTCCGCCGCGGCCGCTTCGACAGCCGCGCCGGCTTCAGGAGCGGCCGCCGGCTCGGGCCGCCTGGACACTTCACCGAACAACTCTCCGGCGGCTTCGTCGATCACTTGCTTGAATTCATCGGGCAGAATCGGTTCGGCGGCCGGGGGCTCGGCAGGCGGTTCTTCCGCCGGCGCTGCCGTGGGCGGCGGGGCAACGGGCGGCCGGATTTCCTCCGGAGGCGGCGTGGTGCGCGACGGCTGTTTCTCTTCGCCGGTCACGATGGATTCGCTTTGGGCGATGGCGTTGTCGAGCAGATTGTCGAACGCGTTGGAAACCCAATCGGCTTCCTTGGCTTCGATGGTCTTCGGCCCTTCGCGCACCGGCATTTTTACGGCGCCGAGCGCGGGCAGCGGACCGACCATTTCCGTCAACCGGTGCCGTATTTCGTTCAGCGATTCGAACCGCTGATCGGGTTTTTGCGCCATCAGCCGGTTGAGAAAATCGTCCCATTCCTCGGGGACGCGCGGATTGAGCTGGGAAACAGGCTTGAATCCCTTGCGCGGCGTTTTGCCGGTGAGGATTTCGTAAATCAACACGCCCAGGGCGAATTGATCGGCCTGCGGCGTCACCTTGCCGCCATAGGAAACGAATTCCGGCGCGAGGTAATAGTAGGGCGCGCCCGCCGACAACTGCAGGCTGGCGTATTTGCTGAAGCTCAGAATATGGCTGGTGCCCATGTCGGTCAGAAAGAACGGCGCATCCTCGGGGATCGGACCATCGGGTCGCAAGCCGACAACCAGGATATTCGCCGGTTTGATCGCGCCGTGCACCGTCGCGGGCGGCAACTGGCCGAGGATTTCGCAGAGGCGATCGACGATCAGCGAGGCGACGCGCGGCTCGCCGGTCTGCTCCTCGTCCTGCAGGTATTTGAGCCATTCCCGCAGGCTGGCGCCGTTGATATATGGCATCAGCGCGTACTTGAAGCCTTCGTGCTCGCCGATTTCCAGCGGGCGCACGATCGACGGATGCACCACCGTCTTTTCGTCGTAAACGGCCTTGATTTTGGCGGCGCTGAAATAACTCGGCACGACGCGGGAGAAGAACACCTTCAGGGCGTATTTCTTGCCGTCTTCGACGACCCGGAACACCTCACCCATCGGCCCCGCGCCGATCAGCGCTTCGAGTTGAAACCGACCAGCGAAGGTCGTACCAACGGGCAGACCGCTTTTTGAAGTGGCCATCGGCCCTCCGCAACAGATTGTTCGGCACTAATTCAGTATGACATAGAAACACAGACCATGCGGACAAGCAAGCGGGATAGCGAGGGAAATTCACCTTTTCAACCGACGCCGCTTGACAGTGCCGGGCCGTCGTTTCTATCGTGTTTGGCACCGCCACTTTTAAGGATGGAAACATGGCCTCCCAGATCGGTTTGCTCTGGCAGAAACAGTCCCTGACCCTGCTGCTCGGTTTGGCCGGAACGCTGATCGTCGTCGCCTTGCTGCGCCGGTACGTCCTGCGCCGCCCGATCGATCTGTTCGCCATGTGGTCCAATACGCGAATGGTGGTTTACACGGCCGTGACCGGGGCGTTGTATTTTGCGTTGCTGGTGCCGTTCAAATGGGCCGTCATGGTGCCGGGCTTCACGGAAATCCGCCCGGGCGTCGCCCTGCCCTTGTTTTTCTCGTTTCTGTTCGGTCCCGCCGCCGCCTGGGGAGCCGGCATCGGCAACTTCATCGGCGATTTTTTCGGGATGCTCGGCCCGAGCAGCCTCTTCGGTTTCTTCGGCAATTTCTTATTGGCTTATGCTCCCTATGCGATTTATCGCGCCTGGTGCGGGCATACGCTGCCGTCAAAATTGGGCATCAAAGCACCTTTCGTCATCGGCCTGGCGCTGCTCGGCGGAATTTTTTCCTGCGCGACGTTCATCGCCTGGGGTGTCCATTTGCTGGGGATGGTACCGTTCAAGATTTTGGCTCCGCTGATCGTCATCAACAATTCGGTTGTCGGTCTGGTCCTGGCATTGCCGCTGATTCTGCTCATGCTGCCGCGCATCGAGCGGTGGGGCGTCACCTATTACGAGGTGCTCGACCCGGAAATCGCCCGGCCGTCGAAAACCGCGAAACTCGGTTCGGTGCTGTTCCTTGTCGGGGCGATCGGCGGCTGGCTGCTCGGCATGGGCATCAGCGTCGTCGGGTCGCCCGCGGCGCCGAAAGCGGAGGCCGCGCCCGTCGCGGCGACCGCGCCGGCAACCGCGCCGACCGAAGGGGAAACGGCGGCCGTTCCCACGCCATCCGCCGCCGCGCCGGCAACACCGGCTGACGCCGGCTCCGGATCGTCGGTCCTGCCGATCGCGTTGGGCGTGGCGCCGGCCGTGCTATTGATGATCATCGGCATCCTGCTTTTGTGAAAACGCCATGACGACACCGCTCCGCCTCTCCGAAGTGCAATTTCAATATCGCCGCGCGGCATCGCCTTCGCTGCAAAACGTTTCCTTATCGCTTGAAGCCGGCCGGCTTACCGGGATCAGCGGCCGCACCGGCGCCGGAAAAACAACCTGCGTGCGCACCTTCAACGGCCTGATTCCCCACGTCATCCCCGGCGACTTTCGCGGCCGGGTCGAGCTCTTCGGCCGCCCGCTCGAACGGTCGAACCGCCATGAGGCGATCCGCCGCGTCGGCATGGTCTTTCAGGATTTCGAAGCGCAATTGTTTTCCACCACCGTCCGTGGCGAGGTCGCCTTCGTCCTGGAAACGGCCGGCCTCACTCCCGCCGCGATCCAAACGCGGGTGGCCGAATCCCTGGCGCGGGTCGGCCTGGCCGCGCTGGCCGAACGTGAGCCCGGCACGCTGTCGGGCGGGCAAAAGCAGCGGCTGGCGATCGCCTGCCTGCTGGCGGCGCGACCGGACATCCTGTTGCTGGACGAGCCGACCACCGACCTGGACCCGATCGGCAAGAGCGAGGTCGCCGCGATCCTGCGCGAGTTGGCCGACGCGGGGCACACGGTGGCGCTGGTCGAACACGAAACCGACCTGCTGGCGCGGGCGCGGCAAATCCATCTGCTGGCCGACGGCCGCCTGAGCGACACCCGGCCCCTGGACGGATTCCGCGACGAACCCGAGCGGCTGCTCGATTTCGGTATCCGGCCGCCCGATCTTTGGCGGTTGTGGCGCCGCATCGGTTTGACCGATCCGCCGGACGATGTCGAGGAGGCGGCGCGGCGGTTGCGCGAAAACGGCTTCGTCGCGACGCAACCCGCGAGCGACGAGCCGGCGCCGTCCCGCCGTGAACCGCTGTTCATCCTGGACCGCGTCGGCTTCGCCTACCCGGACGGCAACGCGGTGCTCGCCGATTTTTCCCTGACGATTCAGCGCGGCGAAAGCCTGGCCGTGCTCGGACCGAACGGCGCCGGCAAGACCACGCTGATCGGCCTGCTCAACGGCTTGCGCCGCCCGACGCAAGGGCGCGTCCTGTTTCGCGGCGCGGACATCGCCCGGCAAAGCGTCGGCCGCCTGGGCGCCGACATCGGCTTCGTTTTTCAGAACCCCGACCACCAGTTGTTTTCGCCGACGGTCTTCGAGGAAGTCGCGTTCGCGCTCAAGGTGCGCGGCGCGCCGGCGGCCGCTTGGCCGGCCAAGGTCGAGCGCGTGCTGGCGCTGGTCGGGCTGACGGGCGTCGAGGATCGCGACCCGTTCACCATGACCAAGGGCGAGCGGCAGAAACTGGCCCTGGCATCGGTGCTGGTTCACGAACCCGAAGTGTTGATCCTCGACGAACCGACGACCGGCCTGGACGCGGCGGAACAGGAAGTCATGGCGGATCTGCTGCGGTCGCTGCAAGCGCGCGGCCATACGGTGCTGATCATCACCCACAGCATGGACACCGCGCTGGCGGTCGCCGACCGCGCGTTGGTCTTGGTCGACGGCCGGGCGCTCGCCGACGGTCCGACGCGCGAGGTTTTCGCCAACGAAAACCGCCTGGCCGCGGCGCAACTGCGGCCGCCCATGGCCGCCCGTTTGTCGGCCCGCCTGGGATGCGGGGCGCTGTCGCTGGCCGCGCTTGCGGCGCGCCTGCGACGGAGGCCGACATGAGCCTGGCCTTCCGCCGCAACGCCGCCGCGCCGTTCGCGCAATCCCATCCGGTGGTACGCCTGATCGCCGCCGCCGCCTTGTTCGTGCCGCCGTTTTTCCGGGAGAGCGTCGAATACCAGGTCGGGTATGTCCTGCTGATGTTTCTGGCCGTCCTGGCGACTGGCGCGCTCGGCAACCTCTGGCGCCTGAAAGGAATCGCGCTGTCGATCTTTTTCGTATCGCTCGCGCTGTGGAGCCTGACCCTGCCCGGCGAAACCTTGCTCTGGCGCCTGGGACCGCTCGAAGTGCACCGCGAGGCGCTGCTCATCGGGCTGTCGCGGGCCGTCCGGCTGCTTTCTTTTTTAATGATCGGCGTCACCTTCCTGACGCTGACCTCGATCGAGGAATTCACCTACGGCCTGCACCGGCTCGGCCTGCCCTATCGCGCCTGTTTTTCGGTCACCCTGTCGTTCCGGCTGGCCCCGCTGTTTCTGGAAGCCGCGCTGCAAATCGCCAACGCGCAGCGGACCCGGGGGCTGGATCTGGACGAAGGCAATTTCCTCGCGCGCTGGCGGCGCTACCTGCCGCTGATGATGCCGGTGGTGGTCTCCGGTTTCCGCCGCGCCGACCAACTGGCCGTGGCTTTGGAGGCGAAAGGGTTCTCGCTGCCCGGCCGGCGGGTCTTCCCGGCGGTCTATTCCTTTACCTGGCGCGAAGCCCTCTTGCTTTGCGGCGTATTTTTGCTCAATATCGGGGCATATTTTTTCGCGGATATCCGGCTTGCTGTTTGAGACGACAACTCGAAAGCGGTAGGTAATTTGCATCCCGTGGAATTTCTAAAATCAAATCGCCCGTTGCTCGCGGCGCTTCTTCTTTTACTTCTTCCATGCACGGCCTTCGCCGACGCCTTTTTCACCTACGGCGTGTCGCCGCGCACGATCGGCATGGGCAACGCGTTTTCCGCCACCGCCGACGACTGGACCGGCGCCTATTACAATCCCGGCGGCGTCGCGCTGCAGCACCGCCCGGTGCTCGGCGTCGGTTACATGGCCAACTTCGCCAACCTGAATTACATCGGCAAAAGCGAGGCCGAGTTGGACGAAAGCCGCGCCATGATCTTCGGCGCCAATTTCCCGCTGCCGTTCGACTCCGGCTTCCTGAAAGACCGCTTCACCTTCGGCGTCACCGGTTACATGCCGGAAGGCCGCCTGTTGCAAATGCGCGTCAACGCGCCGGCCAAACCAAGCCTGATCCTGCTGCAAAACGCCCACCGCACCAACGCGATGTACCCGGCGTTCGGCATCCAGTTGACCAAGGGCCTGGGCATCGGCGGCGGCGTACAAACCTTCATCGACACCATCGGCGAAATCAACGCCTTCATCGACCCGGCGGGCAACGTGCAAACCGAGGTCGGCGAGGAATTACTGGTCACCTACTCGCCGACGGCCGGCGTGCTGTTCAAGCCGGGCGAGCACTGGGAAGCGATGAAGCCGTGGTCGTTCGGCTTCGTGTTCCGCGACGAGTCGTTCACCCGCTATCAGATTCCGGTCGGCGCGGTGCTCGACCAGATCCCCTTCATCGTCACCTTCAACGCGAAAAGCATCTTTACGCCGCGGCAGTACCTGCTGGCGATGGCCTACCAGCTCGGCCGGTGGCGTCTCGAAGGCGACGCTTCCTTTAACGAATGGTCGCGCTTCCCCGATCCGAACCTGAACATCACGGTGACGGTCGACATCCCGATCATCCCGCTCAACTTCATCAACAGCATCAAGCGGGAGCCTAAATTCCACGACACTTTCTCCGGCCGCGTCGGTACCGAGGTGTCGGTATACGAGCACGCCAAGATCGACCTGCTGGCGCGCGGCGGCTACATGTTCGATCCGTCGCCGGTGCCGCCGCAAACGGGTTACACCAACCAGTTGGACGCGGATCGCCACGTCGGCGCGCTGTCGTTCGGCTGCAAGTGGAAGGGCGTGGGCGACACGCAGTTCGGCGCGCCGCTGCTGCTGGACCTGGTCTGGCAAACGCAATACCTGCCGCGGCGGGTCGCGTATAAAAACGAATCGGTCAGCACCGACAATCCCGGCTACCCGAAAATCGGGCTGGAAGGCTGGCTGCACTTTGTCGGCATCTCGCTGAGCACCTACTTCGATTACGAATGAGCGGACGAATGCGGAAGATACTGCCGATTCTCGGGTTGTTGCTCTTGCTGGCCGGGCCCGCCTGGGCCGGTTCCTACGACGTTTTCGGAACCGGTTCGCGCGCGATCGCCATGGGCGGCGCCTACGCGGCCATCAGCGACGACCTCTCGGGCCTCTGGTACAACACCGCGGCCATCGCCCACGTGGAGCGGCTGCACACCGAACTGGGTTACGTGTACGCCGAGCCGACCCTGACGATCAACGGGCGCGAACAAGACATCGACAAGCACAGCGGCACGACCCTCGGCGGTATCCTGTCGACGAAAATCTGGAGCCACCGGCTGAGCCTCGGGCTCAATTTCTTCATGCCCGACGCGCACCTGATGCGCTTTCTGGTGCTGTCGACGAACCAGCCGCACCAGGCGTTCACCCATAACGCCAACCACTCGTTCACCACGCTGATGGGCGCCGGCGTTGAAATCTTCCCCTGGATGTCCGCCGGCCTGGGCGTCAACCTGCTGGCCTCCGAGGTGGGCGGCGTCAACTTCTCGATCACCGAGGACAAGCCGAGCGAAGGCAACGTCTTCAGCAACCTGAGCCCGCTTTACGCCCTGATGGCCGGGCTGCATTTTCAGCCGCTCAAGCAATTGCGCGTCGGCGCCGCCTTCCGTGACAAGGTAGAAATGCACTTCGAGCTGCCCAACGTCATCAAAATTCCGCCGCTCAAGATTTTCGACGGCAATCGCGTCGCCATCCTGCGCGAAACCCAGCTCAATCTGCTGGCGGTGTCCAACAGCCACTTCAGCCCCCGTACCTACTCCTTGGGCGTGGCCTACGAACCGACACCGCGCTTCCTGGCCAGCGCCGACGTCGATTTCTGCCAGTGGTCGGCGATGCGCAGCGACGCGCCGCGCGCCGAGGTCTACGTCAACGGCGGCCTGGCCGACATCTTTCCCACCAGCCCCGCGCCGGCCCCCAAGGAACCGGATTTCAACGACACCTTCGTCTACGCGGTCGGCGTGGAAGGGCGGCCGCTGCTGACCGACTCCTGGCGGCTGGATCTGCGCGGCGGCTATCGCTACCGGCCGACGCCGATCCCCAACCAGAATAGCGTCAACAACTATCTGGACGCCGACACCCACGTCTTCTCCGCCGGGATCGGCGCCCGAGGCGACAAACTGAGCGAATACCTGCCCCGCTCCGTGCAACTCGACGGCTACTACCAATATCAATACAGCCCCGAGCGGATTTACCACAAAGCCAGCGCCAACGATTTCGTTGGCGACCTGCGCTTCGACCAGAACTGGTGGGCGGTCGGCTCCAGCGTGACGTTGAGGTTCTAAGCCATGCGAACCTACGCTAACATTCTCGGCCTGTTGCTCCTGGTCGTCCTGCTCGGTTGCGGCGGCGCCGGCGACCGCTACGGTTCGATCACGGGCATGCCGGCGGCCGGCATCTCGCCGTGGTACAAGGTCGACATGGACCCCACCGTGGACCTGGTTCAACCCTACATCCTGGTGGGCGACACGACCCACTACCTGACCGAACCCTCGTACATCATCAGCGGCGGCTTGCACCGGGTGATCTACGAAATCGTCGAATACGACGAGACCGGCGACACCATTCTGGGCAGCACGTTGGCGATGGCGACCAGCGCGGACGGCATCGAATGGCAACCGGCGAACGACGGGCAACCGGTTCTGATCCCCGACCAACCGTGGGAAGGCGACCGCGTCGGCGCGCCGGCGCTTCTCGCCGCGGGCGGACGTTACCTGCTCTGGTACGTCGGCGGCCGCGGGGCGGGCATCGGCTTCGCCGAAAGCGACGACGGCCTGGTCTGGGAAAAATCGGCCGACAACCCGGTGCTGGTTCCCGACCAGGAATGGGAAGCGGATCTGGTCGCCGCGCCGAGCGTTTTCTCGCATCACGGCACCTACCGCATGTTTTATTCCGGCGGCGCGGTGGACGGGACGGAAATCGCCGTCCTGGCCGGCAGCGCCATCGGTTTCGCCGACAGCCCGAATGGCCTGGTCTGGACGAAACGCGACGCCGCCGGCCGCACCAGTAAAAGCGATCCCGGCGAAGTGCGGCCCGTGCTGACGGCGTCGCAGCCCTGGGAAGGCATGGACGAGGAAACCGGTCTGGGCGGCGTCATGGCCAGCCCGTGCGTGCGCGTCGACCACCCGGCCGACCGCGACATCTTCCGTCTGTACTATACGGGCAATCAGGTTGGCGAGCCGGTGCTCATCGACACCGCCATCGGCTACGCGGGCAGCTTCGACGGCATCCACTGGGAAAAGCTGGAAGACGCGTACAACCCCGTCCTCAACGAAAAATTCCCGCTGACGCTGTTCGGCGTCTCGCAATACATCGTATACGGCGAAAGCGCCCCCAGCGTCGTTAAAACCGGCAACGCCTACCGGATGCTCTTCAGCCAGACCGACATCCTCGGCACGAAACAAGGCATCGCCCTGGCCGTCAACCCGAACGTGGACGCACTGTGAAAACTACGACCTCGATCGATCCGCGCCTGCTCGACAACGCGGCGCTCTTCCAAAATGAGTTTTTCCGCCGCTTCGCGTTGCGCCACGCCGAAAAACCGCTGCAACTCGACGATCAAGTCGCGAAGAACTATTTGTTCCCGACGCTCTACGGCGACGTGACGTGCGCGATGGCCATTTTCCCGTGCGACTACGCCGCGGCCGCCCGCCTGCTGCCGCACCCGGACGTGCGGCCCGTGCGCCTGACGCGCGGCCGGTCGCTGGTCGCGTTTTCCTGCTACGAATACAAGCAGGTGCTCGGCGTCGCGCCGTACAACGAAATCGCCATGACGATTCCGATCCTGGTGGCGCCGCGCGTCAGCGTGCCGGTGTTGCCGATGCTCTGGAACGGCTACCCGGGTTTCGGCTTCTACGTTTTTTCGATGCCGGTGACCTCGCTTGAAAACCAGATTCGCGGCCGGCGGATCTGGGGCTTGCCCAAGGTGGTGCAGGAAATCGACCTGACCGAGACAAATGGCGAATGCGTCACCACCGCCTACGAGGAAACCGGCGAACCCTATTTCACCCTGCGCGTGCCGACGGGAGGCAAGCCGACGCACTTCGACGTCAGCTCTTACCTTTATTCGCGGCTGGGTGACGACTTTCTGCAAAGCCGAACCTGTTTCAAAGCCACCTTCAACGTGAACAAATACCCGGCGGTGCTCTGGCAAAAAGGAACGCGGCTGGCCGATCCCTATCTGCGGCTCGGTGACACGCCGGCGGGACGAATGTTGCGGGAACTGGGGATCGAGGATCAACCGCTGCAATTCCGCTTCGCCAAACACCTGTCGAGTTGCTTCGATCTGCCCGAACCCTCGTTTCGCTCGCCGATCCGCTTCGCCTGATCCGCGACGGAGGACCCATTGATGTTGCCTGACTCGATGAAAATCGTCTTTTTCGGCACCGGTGTCATCGGCGGTTCGGTCGGCGGTTGGATCGCGCCGCACTATCCGCATCTGTATTTTCTCGATCGCGAGCCGATCAGCACGGCCCTGCGGACCGGCGGCATCACCCTGTACCAGCAGGAAACGCCGGCGGAGCGGCAACGGGTCTCCGTGCGGGTGATCGACGACCTCGCCGCGGTGCCGGACGCCGACGTCGTGGTGCTGGGCGTGAAGAATTACAGCCTCGAAGGCGCGGCCCGCGCCATTCGGGAAAAGCTCGGCGACCGTCCGGTCATCTTCGCGATGCAAAACGGCGCGGAAAACCAGCGCATCCTACCGCACTATTTTTCGAAGGTGATCTATTGCGTGGTCAGCTACAACGCCTGGATGGACGAGCCGGTCGTCATCGGCTATCAGAAAAAGGGCCCGCTGGTCATCGGCACGATCCACAACGAACTGCAACCGGAAATGGCGGCCATCGCCCGGGTCTTCAACCTGGGCGTCGAAACCATCGTCACCCCGCACCTGCAGGACGCTGTTTACACCAAGATGGTCATCAACCTGACCAACTCGCTGACCACACTGATTGGCATGGGCTACCGGGAAATCGGCGACCGCGCCCTCTTCCAGAAACTGCTGACCAACATGACCTACGAGGGCATCCAAATCCTGCGGGCGGCCGGCTTCAACGAATGCAAGCTGGGCGGCATGCCTTCCTGGCTGGTCATCCGCGCCGGCGCCAAACTGCCGCGCCTGCTGACCAAACCGCTGTTCGAGCGCAACGTGAAAAAGATGGTGCTCAGCAGCATGGCGCAGGACGTGCTGCAACGGCGCGGCGGCACATCGGAACTGGAGACGCTCAACGGCCATTTGTTGCATCTCGCCGATCGGCACGGCCTGGCGGTGCCTTACAATCGCGCCGTGTACGAATTGTGCCGCGAGGAATTCAGCCGGCCGGATTTTCAGCCGCTGGAAGTGAAGGAAGTCTGGCTGGCGGTGAAAAAGCAGCTCGCCGCCCGGCGTTAATCCTCGTCGTCGACCGCGAATTCGTCGAGAAACCGGCGTTCCACTCCCCGGCCCGCAAACCGTTCCCAGAGCAACCGCAAACCGCGAACGCGCAACAGGTGAAACACCCCGCCGACATGCACCCAACGCCGCTCCCGCCGCGCTTCCAGCAGCGGCCGGATCACCTGCTCCATCTTCTCGTCGCGCACCTGCAGGAGCGCCAGGCGTTCGCCGGAAAAACCCAGCAGGGCCGGCGGAACCGGTTCGTCGGCCAGCAGCCGGCGCGCCCGGCGGTAGAACGAATCGACGGTTCGCGACAAGGGAATGTCCGGACGCCGGACCAGCGCCCGGAGGTTCTCGGCCGTCAATAATTCCGCGGCCACATCAGCCAGCAACTCGCGGGAGACCTCGCTGTCGTCGACCAGCAACACCTCGGCCCCGCACTCGGCGCGATAAAGCTCGGCGGCTCGGACTTCGAACGGGATTTGCAGCATTTCGCGGATCGCCCGGATTTCACCGTGTTCCGCTTGATTCGGCGGCGTTCGTTCGGCCAATTGCGCCAACAATTCCGGCCCCTGCCGGCGGCGATATTCGACCGCGTACGGGCTGACCTCGAGGGTGATCCAATCCGGCCGCGCTTGCCGTAAAGCCGCCAGCAGGCGCGTCTCTCCCGCCGGGTCGCGATGGACCACGCCGATCATGGTTCCGGCGGTCGGTTCGTTCATCGGCGAACACCCTACCGCTTTCGCTCGCCGCTTGGCAAATACCGACGAATAACCTGGCAATGAATCCATTTGTATCCGCGATAAAAAGTTCCGGTAGCCCACTGTCCGAACGATGAAGAATCAATTAGAATTCGGCCATCGATGCGTTAGAAAGTACCGATCCGCATTCCGCGGGGATCTGTGGAACGGCGGAGTTGCATGAACGGCTGGATTCATCGATGACGCGGCTTTTCTCCGCGGCGAGAATCGCGTCCTGACCATACATGAGGAATTTCTCCGTGAATACGCTGATCATCGTCACTTTTCTGGCGGCTCTGGCCTTCGATTACGTCAACGGTTTTCACGATGCCGCCAATTCCATCGCCACGGTGGTTTCCACCCGGGTAATCACTCCGCGGCTGGCGGTCGCCTGGGCGGCGTTTTGGAACTTCGTCGCGGCGTTCACCTTCGGCACCGGTGTCGCGCTTACCATCGGCAAAGGCGTCGTCCATACCGACCAGGTCACCGTGCCGGTCATCTTTTCCGGCCTGATCGGCGCCATCACCTGGAACCTCATCACCTGGTGGCTGGCGCTGCCATCTTCCTCCTCGCACGCTTTGGTCGGGGGTTATGCGGGTGCGGCGGTCATGTTCAACGGCATGGACATGATCATTCCGTCGGGACTGATCAAAATCGCCGCGTTTATCGTGATTTCACCCATCATCGGCCTCATCCTGGGCTTGTTCAATCAAGTGGTGGTGACCTGGCTGTCGCGCAACGGTTCGCCGCTCAAACTGAACCGCTTGTTTCGTCGCCTTCAATTGTTATCGGCGGCGATTTATTCCTTTTCACACGGCACCAACGACGCGCAGAAGACCATGGGCATCCTGTTCGCCCTGCTGGTGGCCGGCGGCAAATTGCAACTCACCGATAAAATGCCGATGTGGATTCTCTTCCTATGCTACGCGATGATCGCCGCCGGCACGCTGACCGGCGGTTTTCGCATCGTACGGACGATGGGCATGAAACTGACCAAGCTCAATCCGATGCACGGCTTCTGCGCCGAAACCGGCGGCGGCGTGACGATTCTGGCCGTCTCCCATTTCGGCATCCCGGTTTCCACCACGCATACCATCACCGGCGCCATCATCGGCACCGGCATGGCGGGCGGCGTCCGGTCGGTGCGGTGGATCGTCGCTCAACGGATTCTCTGGGCGTGGATCCTGACGATTCCCGTCTCGGCCGCCATCGGCGCGTTCGTCTATTGGGTCATGTCCCTGTTCGGTTATTGATTCGCCCGGCCGACGCGTTTTCCCGCCGTCCCAATGTGTTGACACGCCGGAATCGAGCCCCTAGCATGGGGCGATTCGTTCTCCAATTACCTGCTCACGGGGGAATCGTATGCCTTCCAAACAACTAGTTTTCAGCGCGGAATCCGTAACTTGCGGACAGTCGGACAAGCTTTGCGATCTGATCGTCGATACCATTTTGGATCGGGTTTTGGCCGAGGATCGTTTTGCGCGCGTCGACCTGCAGGCGATGGCCGCGCCCGGCATGGTGTTGGTTGCCGGCGAACTGACCACCAACACGTACATCGATATCACCGGCACGACGCGGGAAGTGCTCGCGGGCTGCGGGTACAACAATCCCGAGAATCCCTTCAACGCGCGTTCGGTGGCCGTGCTCCACATTTTGCAGGAGCAGTCGACCGAAGTCGCGTTGGCGGTCGACAAGCGCGGCGCGGGCAATCAAGGGGTCGTCATCGGCTACGCCACCAACGAAGCCCAGGCGGCGGGTCTGGACTCCAACCTGATGCCGGTGCCCATTCACCTGGCGCACCAATTGACCAAGCGGCTCTGCGACATTCGAATGCAAGGCAAGATTGCCGGCCTGCATTCCGACGGCCAGGTTCACGTGACCTTCCTCTATGAAAACAACGTGCCGGTCCGGCTGCTCAACGCCACGGTCAGCGCCCAGCACAGCCCGACCGTCAAGGAAACGGAATTCCGCGAGGCGGTCATGCACCACGTGCTGAAGCCGGCGCTGAAAGGGCTGGGAAAAATCGACACCAAAAAAGCCGAACTGCTGGTCAACCATTCCGGGCCTTTCACCTCGGGCGGGCCGAACGCCGATATCGGCGTGAGCGGGCGCACCATGGTGATGGACCTTTACGGCATGGCGGTGCCCAGCGGCGGCATGACGCTTTGCGGCAAGGATCCGACAAAGACCGACCGCGCCGCCACTTACATGGCCCGCCACGTCGCCAAGTGCGTGGTCGCGGCGAAACTCGCCGACCGCTGCGAGGTCCGCCTGGCTTATCTGTTCGGCCGCGAAAAACCGGTCAGCGTTCAGCTCAACACCTTCGGCACCGGTAAGCTCGAATCCGACAAGGCGCTGGCCGACGCGATCATGAAAGTGTTCGACCTGACCACCCCGGGCATCGTCGAACACCTCAACCTCCGCCGCGTCAAATACGCTCCGATCTGCTGCTTCGGCCACCTCGGACACGAAGGCTCCCCCTGGGAAGACACCGCGCCGGCCGCGGCCCTGCTGACCGCCGCGAAAGGCAAGAAAGGAGGTCGGAAATGAGCGCTTCGTCCAAAACCGGCTTCTCGACCAAATGCGTTCACGGCCGCAAGCACACCGACAAACACGATCCGCACGGGCGCAAACCGTTCGGCACCGTCTCCACGCCGATTTTCATGTCGTCGACCTTCGCCTTCGAATCGGTCGAACACGGCGCGAAAATCTTTGCCGGCGAATCGAAAGACTACACCTACACCCGCATCGGCAACCCGACGACGGCGGCGCTGGAAAGCGAAGTGGCCTTTCTGGAAGGCGCGGAACGCGGATTGGCGCTGGCCTCGGGCATGGCGGCGGTCAGCCACCTGACCTTTCACCTGGTCAAGCCTGGCGAAAAGTTCCTTTACGCCAAAACGCTGTACGGCGGCACGTTCGCTTTCTTCTCGCACGTCTGCGAATCGCACTTTAAAATGAAACCGATCGTCATCGACGCCACGAATCTCGACGAGGTCGCCGCGGCGATCGATAAAGACACCAAGATGCTGTTCATCGAAACGCCGTCGAACCCGACGCTGGCCCTGATCGACATCGCCGGGTGCGCGGAGATCGCGCGGAAACACGGCGTGCCGTTGGTGGTCGACAACACGTTCGCCACGCCCTATCTGCAAAATCCGATCGAATTCGGCGCGGATTACGTGCTGCACAGCCTGACCAAATACCTCGGCGGCCACGGCGACCTGGTGGGCGGCCTGGTGGTCGGGTCCGAGGAAAATATGGCCCGCCTGCACAAGGACATCTACGTCGACGTCGGCGGTTGCCTCAGCCCGTTCAACGCCTGGCTGGTTCTGCGCGGCATCCGCACCCTGCCCGCGCGCATGGATCGCCACTGCAAGAGCGCCATGGAAATCGCGCAATTTCTGTCCTTCCATCCCAAAGTCGAACAGGTGTTTTATCCCGGATTGCGCTCCAACCCGGATTACCACCTGGCCGTCAAGCAAATGCGCAATTTCGGCGGCATGGTGTCGTTCCTGGTCAAGGGCGGACGCGAAGCCGCGGCCAAGATGGCCGACAACGCCAAACTCTGGACCCTGGCTGTCAGCCTGGGCGATGTCGATTCCCTGCTGTCGGTTCCGGCCAGCACCACCCACAGTACCTACAGCAACGAGGAGTTGCGGGCGGCGGGAATCGACCCCGGGTTGATCCGTCTGAGCGTCGGCCTGGAAGACGTGGATGACCTGATCGAGGATCTGCGCGACGCCTTGCGCACGATCTGACGTTGTCGTTTTCCCTTCAAGGGCCGCCCGCGTGGGCGGCCTTTGTTTTCAAGGAGCAAACCGCCATGCCGGAAATGCCCGAAGTGGAAACCGTCGTCCGGTCGTTGCGCCGCCACCTGCCGGGAAAGCGCCTCCGCCGGGCCGAGGTTTACGATCCGAAGCTGAATCGCCTCGACACGACGGCACTCGCCGGTCGCGTCGTGCGCGCGGTCGTTCGTTCGGGCAAGGAAATCGTGGTCGATCTTTCGCGGCCGCACTCGCCGCTCTGGCTTTGCGTACATCTGCGGATGACCGGCTCGCTGCACTGGTCAGTGGACGAAGGACCGGCCGGGCAGAAATCGGCCCGCGCCTGCTTCGTTTTCACCGACGGAAATCTCTATTTCCTCGATCCGCGCCGCTTCGGCGTGATCCGCCTGGCCCGTCGCGCGGAAGAAATCGCCGCTCCGGGCGTGGAGATCCTCTCGCCCGAGTTCACCGTGCCCCGGCTCGCGCAACTTTTACAGGGCGGCCGCGGCCCGCTCAAACCCTGGCTGCTGCGCCAGGACCGGATCGTCGGCTTCGGCAACATCTACGCGTCGGAGGTCTGCCACCGGGCCGGGCTCGATCCGCGCCGCCCCGCCGGTTCGCTCACGCCGGCGGAAATCAAACGGCTGCATCGAATCACCCGGGAGGTTTTCACCGAAGCCATCCGCCTGGGCGGCACGACCATCAGCGATTTCAACGACTGCGACGGCGAATGCGGCGGCTATCAGCACCGGTTGCGGGTCTACGAACGCGAGGGAGAACGCTGTCGCCGGCGCGGCTGCGGGGGAACGATCTGTCGTCTCGTCCAGGCCGGCCGTAGCACCTACTATTGCCCAACCTGCCAGCGCTGACGCGAAGAGCTTATTTCAGGTCCAGCCGGTTGACCGCGATCATGTCGTCGAGAATCGGCTTGGCGCGGTCGGCGGTCGGGCCGAGCGGATTGGTGAAAATGGCCTTGAGGGCGTAGGCGTAGCTGCGATGCAGCGCGGCCTTGATGGTCAGGATCTCGTACATCTTCGCCTGGAACAGGAGCGCCAGCATCGATTCGTCGGGCTCGCCGGCCGACCGGGGCCGGGCGCCGTCGCGGCCGATCGTGCAATTGGTTTCCACCACGAAACGGTCGGGCAAGCCGGGAATCGCTCCCTGGTTGCGGACGTTCACCGCATGGACGATGCCCAGGTCGTTGACCAGGGCGTCGATGACGTCGATGGCGATTTTCGAATAATAAGCGCCGCCGCGCAGATTCAACTCCTCCGGCTTGGTGAACAAATCGGGGTCACGGTACTTGGCCAGCAGGGTTTCCTCGACTGCCATGACTTCCTGCGCGCGCGTTTTCGGTTTGGCCTGCAACAGCGCCAGCACGCGTTCGGTGTTGTAATAGTAGCGGTTGTAATACAGCGGCACCGCTTGCAGCGCTTCGATCAGTTCGGGCTTGAAGTCGACGTCCGGGATGTTTTTCGGACCTTCTTCGCTGGCCAGATAATGCAACAACCGGGCGGTGACATCCTCGCCGTTGACCGTCACCCGGCGCACCCAACCCAGGTGATTGAGGCCGATCACGTCCATGTCCACCGCCTCGTCCGGCACCCGCAGGTGTTTGGCGACGGTCATCTTCATGTCGATCGGCACGTTGCACAGGCCGACGGCCTTCTCGCGGCCGGCGAAATTCAGAATGGCTTCGGTCACCAGGCCCGACGGGTTGGTGAAATTGATCAGCCAGGCGTTCGGACAATAGCGGTCCATGTCCTCGCAGATCGAAAAAATCACCGGCAGGGTACGCAGCGCCTTGGCCATGCCGCCGATTCCCGTGGTCTCCTGCCCGATCAGGCCGTGGCGCAGGCCGAGCAATTCGTCCTGGTAGCGGGCCGGCTGCTTGCCGACGCGGAATTGGGTGCTGACGAACGCCGCGCCGTCGAGGGCGGCCCGGCGGTCGGTGGTCAGGCTGACGCGGAACGGCCGGCCGGCATGTTCCACCATGCGCTGGGCGAAAGTGCCGACGACGCTCAGCCGCTCTTCGTCGATGTCCATCAGGGCCAGTTCGGTCAGACCGAGCTTTTTCGCCCGCGCGATAAAGCCGTCGACCAATTCCGGCGTGTAAGTGCTGCCACCGCCGATTACCGCGATTTTCACTGCATCGCCTCCGTTTTACCAAGCCCGCGATCAGGCGCGCACTATAAAATTTTGAGCGCCCCCGGGCAAGGCGGTGAAAATTTCGCCCGCGAATCCCAGTCGTAACGGACATCGCAACCTGGAAAATCGGACCATTTGAGACCTGATCCAAAATAGTATTGATAACTAATTTTTCTTGCTCCGACCCATTCACTGATTATATTCTGAACCAATGCAACCGCTGAAAATTTGGCTCGCATCATAAAAATGTAATAACTATTAAATAGCCCCTCTGGCGACCGAAAGGATCAAAACAACCATGAGCGATAAGTATACTTTTCCCTTGGCTTGTTTTTTACTCATCGAACTCCTGTTGCTGCTGTTTCCGTGTGAATCCACGGCCCGTCCGGAATTTTCCGCCCTGCAAAACAGCCCTTGCTGGAAATGCCATGTCAACCCGCTTGGCGGCGGCGAGCGCAACGCGACCGGATTCTTCGCCGGCAAAAACCTGGGGCTGGAATCGACGACCGAATACCTCAACGCGAAATTCAAGGATTTCGGCGATTTCGACCCGATGATCGCCGACAAAATCCAATTGGGCGCCGATGTCCGTGTGCTTTGGGACTATCTCGTCTATCACAACAACGATCTGCCGGAGAATTTGAAGCAGGGCGAAAACTCCACTTTCCAATTCATGCAAGGGCAATTTTACCTCGACGCGCAGGTGCTGCCGGTTTTTCAGGCCGTCGGCGGCTACGATGTCGCCAACAACACGTACGAAGCCTACGGTTTGTTCGATCATCTGCCGGCCGGGATCTATGCCAAGATCGGCCGGTTCATCCTGCCCTTCGGCCTGCGTCTGGACGATCATACCGTTTATACGCGCAGCGCCATGGGCTTCGGCCCGCTCAGTCAAGACACCGGCATCGAGGCCGGTATCCGGCCCGGTCCGTTTTTCCTGACGGCGGCACTGACCAACGGCTCGCTCGGCAACAACAGCCCGGACCGGACCGGGCATTACTATTCCGTCACCGGACAGACCGGCGTCCGTTTCTGGAAAATGGGCTTGGGACTCAGCGGCTTCCACAACAACATCGAAAGCCTGGTCAACAATACCTATGGCGCCTGGGCTACTTTCGGCTTCTGGAAAATCGCCCTGTTGGGCGAATTCGATTACCAGGAGCAGGAAACCCAGATCGAACCGACCGCGACCGCCGTAACGCCGGCCGCCTCGCCGAAAGTGCGCCTTCGCCCCGGATCGGCCGCCTTTACCGAGGCGGAAATCGAGCTGATCCGCGGTCTCCTGGCCCAACTCCGCTACACCCACTGGGACCCGAATTGGGAAAAAGCGGAAACCTTCGAGGATCAGACGATGGCCGGTTTGTTGTTCTATCCGATACCGTATTTTTCGACCACCCTGCAATACAAGTTCAACCGGCGGCCGGCCGACCAGGATCGCAACGCAAGCGAAGTCACCGCGCTGGCGCACTTTTACTTCTAGGGAAAGGGGACCGGAGATGAAATACCGGGAATTCGCGATTCTTCTGGCGCTGGTGGCGCTCCTGGCACTGGTCGGTTGGACTCTGGCGGCTTGCAACGACATCAATAGCGGCCGGGACAGTGATTGGAATGACTGGAGTCTGGACGGCGGTGGCGGCGCGGCGCCGGCGGACTCCGGCGATGATGACGACGACGATTCCGCGACGGGTTGCGACACCACCGTCGAGCCGACCTGGGCTACTTTCGGGCAATGTTTCGTCGAATCCTATTGCACCCGCTGCCACACGAGCGGCAGCGGCAGCGCGCCCTTCGCGCTCGACACCTACGAGGCCGTCCATCAGCGGGCCGCCGCGGTCGCCGCCGACGTCGAAGCCGGCCGGATGCCGCCTTCGGCGCCGTTGCCCGCGGACGCCGAAATCACGCAATGGCTCGCCTGGATCGAAGCGGGCTTGCCGCAATAACCGCATTTCGCGGCGCGCCAAATAAAGGAAAAACGAATGCGGACGAGACAAAATATTTTCGCGGTGCTGGCCGTGCTGACCGGCGCGGTGTTGGGGGCGATCGGCCTGGCTTGCGACATCAACCTGAACGGCGACACGGTCGATACCGACCTGACCTGGTACAACTTCGGCCAACCGTTTTTTTCCACGTATTGCGGCTCCTGCCATCAATCGTTCCTGAATTACAACCGAGTGACCGGTAGCCAGGATGAGATCCGGCGGAAGGTCGACAGCCGTAGCATGCCGCCGAACGACTCGGGCATCGTCGTTCCCGACAGCGACATCGCCCGCCTGTTGGAATGGATCGATGCCGACCTGCCCGAAGGCTCCCCGACCGGCGACGATGACTCCGCGGGCCTTTATTGGACCAACTTCGCCGAAGCCTTCTTCGCCGGATATTGCACCCGCTGCCACAGCGACCCGCCGATCAATGACGCCGAAATTCCTTTGGTGACCCTGAGCGACGTTCGCGCCGAAATGCACCATGTGCAGGAACACGTGGTCGACGGGGAGATGCCGCCCTCGGCGCCCTTCCCGACGGCCGCCGAAAGGCAGGATTTGAGCGACTGGATCGACGCCGGCGCGCCCTACGATGAAAACGATCCCGGGGTCGGCGGCGACGACGAGGATGACGACGGGGAGGATGACGGCGACTGACCGGCTGACCTTCTCGACGGCCGACTTTTCAGGTTATTCCGGGCGGTTTTTCACCGCCCTTTTTCTTTTTTCCTTCCTGAAATACATTGAACCGGTTTCTCTGGCCCGGGGTCTTTACAGCGCCAACTTCTTTTGGCGGATACGAAGACCATATCCATAGTTGTGAATCAGGAGGCGAAGACCATGATCGCGGTCAAGAACCTGACCAAACGTTATGGGGAGGTTGTGGCGGTCGACGACATCTCCTTCCAGATTTCGAAGGGCGAGGTCGTCGGTTTTCTGGGCCCGAACGGCGCCGGAAAAACCACCACCATGCGGATGATCACCGGCTATCTGGGCGCCGACGGCGGCTCGGTCGAGATCGACGGCAAACCGTTTCACGACGATCCCGCCGCCGCGAAGAGCAAAATCGGTTACCTGCCCGAGAACAATCCGCTCTACGACGACATGACCGTGCTCGAATACCTCGATTTCGTCGCCGAGATGCGCGGCATGAAGCCCGCCAAACGGGCGTCGGCCGTGCAGCGGAACGTGAAGACCTACGGCCTGACCGAAATGGCGGCGAAGGATATCGGCGAATTGTCGAAAGGCTACCGGCAGCGCGTCGGCCTGGCGCAAGCCTCGCTGGCCGATCCGCCGATCATGATCCTCGACGAGCCGACCAGCGGCCTGGACCCCAACCAGATCATCGAAATCCGCAACCTGATTCGCGAAATCGGCAAAACGAAAACCGTCATTCTCTCCACCCACAACCTCGGCGAGGTGGAGGCGACCTGCTCCCGCGTACTAATCATCAGCGGCGGCAAGCTGATCGCCGACGACACCCCGGAAGCGCTGGAAAGCCGGGTCACGGTGGCGCTGCTCTACGCGCGGCTCAAGGGCGACGGCGACCTGGCGGCCGGATTGCAAGCGCTGCCCGGAGTCGCCGGCGTCGAGGAGCGGGAGCGCGACGGCGACTGGCGGATTTTCGCGCTGAAGGTCGATCCGCGCGGCGAAGTGGCCGAACGGGTCTTCGATCTTTGCGTCGCCAACCGCTGGAAGCTGTCGGAGCTGCGCAAGGAATCGACGTCCCTGGAAAACGTCTTCACGCAGATGACACGGAGGTAGAAACGCCATGGCACGCATTTGGGCGCTCTACAAAAAGGAAGTCCGCACCTACTTCAACTCGCCGATCGCCTACATCGTGTTGACGGTGTTGCTGATCGGCGTCGGCTACTTCTTTTTCCAGACGTTCTTCGCCGGCGAACAGGCGACGCTCCGCTTCTTCTTCCGCGTCGCCGCCTGGTCGTTCCTGCTCTTCGGCCCCGCGGTCACGATGAAGCTGCTGGCCGAGGAAAAGAAGACCGGCGCCATCGAACCGCTGCTGACCCTGCCGCTCCGCGAATGGGAAGTCGTGCTCGGCAAGTTCTTCGCCGGCTGGACCCTGCTGGCGATCTACCTGTTGATCACCCTGGTCTATCCGATCAGCATCGCCTTTATCGGCAAGCTCGATTTCGGCCCGCTGGCCGGCGGCTACCTGGGCCTGTTTTTCCTCGGCGGCACGTTCGTGGCCCTGGGCATGTTCGCCTCGGCCATCTCGCGCAATCAGGTCATCAGCCTAATCGTCGCCTTCGTCATCGCCATGATGCTGTTCGTCATGGATTTGCTGCTGCCCTTCCTGCCGCCCTCCTGGCAGAACGTGGTGCAGTTCATCGGCGTGGATTCGCACTTTTCGAACATCAGCCGCGGCGTCGTGGACACGCGCGACCTGGTGTATTCCTGCTCGCTGATGGCCTTCTTCCTGTTCCTGTCCGCCCAGGCGCTGCAAACGCGGCTGAGCGATCACTCTAAAAAATGGCGGCTCAACCGGGTGCTGTACATCGGCGCCGCCGCCGGCTGTCTGATCGCCCTCAACGCGATTTCCTTCCTGGCCAACGGGCGCGTCGACCTGACAGAAGACAAGCAGTTCACGCTGTCGGAATCGAGCCGCGACCTGTTGCACGAACTGGACGATCAACTGACCATCACCGCCTACTTCTCGCGCGAGCTGCCGCCGCCGGCCAACAACAACACGGCCGTGGTGCGCGACCTGCTCGAGGAATACCGGACGGCGAGCGACGGCAAGGTGACTTACAACTTCGTCGACCCGGATACCCCCGGCAAGGACGGCCAGCCCGATCAGGCGCTGATCGCCCAGGCCCAGGCGGCCGGCATCCCGAAAATCGACATGCGGGCCTTCCGTAAGGACCAGGTGCAGATGGTCAAGGTCTATCTCGGCATCGCGCTGCAATACGGCGACAAGACCGAGTCGCTGCCCGTGGTGCAAAACCTCGACAACCTCGAATACGACCTGACCAGCCGCATCAGCAAAATGCTGCGCGAAAAAACGCCCACCCTGGCCTTCCTGTCCGGCAACGGCGCCTTTACCTCCGCCGAGGGGCTGGGCCGGGTCGCCGGCGCGCTGAAGGACAAATTCACCGTCAAGGACGCGGACCTTTCCAAAGGTGACGAAGCCTTGAAAGACGTCGACGTGCTGGTGGTCGCCGGTCCGAAGCAACCCCTGCCGCAAAACGTCCTCTTCGCGATCGATAATTTCATCATGCAGGGCCATCGGGTCGCCTTCCTGGTGGATAAAGCGATTCTCGACCCGAAATCGCTGATCGGGCGGCCGTTCAGCAGCGGCCTCGAGGAACTCCTCAAGGCTTACGGCGTCGAGTTCAACCCGTCGCTCATCCTGGATCAAAACTCCGAGCGCGTGGCCGTCAGCCGCCAATCGAACGGTTTCACCATCCAGTCCATGGTCCAGTTCCCGCTGATCGTTCACGTTCAGGATTTGGCGAAAGACACGCCGATCACCAAAAACCTCAACGGCTTCGCCCTACCGTTCGCCGCGCCGATCGAGTTGACGCGCAAGGACGGTGTCGAAACGCACATCATCGCCCGCAGCTCGCCGCGCAGTTGGCTGTTCACTTTCCAAGACTCGTTCCTCGCGGATCCGCAGGCCCTGCCGGTGCCGGAGGAAAGCGATTTCGTCGGCCCGCAAAATCTGGTGGTGACCCTGGAAGGCACGTTCCCCAGCGCGTTCGTGGAGCAGCCCCTGCCGATTGCCGAGGACGGCACCTCGCCGGCCGACAACGTCACGCCGAAAAGCGCGCCGACCCGCCTGGCCGTGGTCGGCTCGTCGTGGTGGGCGGCCGACATGATGCCCAATCCGCTCAACCAGCTCCTGTTCTCCAACCTCGCCGACTGGCTGGTGCAGGACGAACGATTGATGAGCATTCGCACCCGCAGCATCGAAAACCGGCCGCTCAAGCCCCTCGGCGACACCGCGCGGGCCGTTTTCAAGTACGGCAACATGCTGGCGCCGCCGCTGCTGCTCGTGGCGTTCGGTCTGCTTCGCTGGCGCTTGCGCCTGCGGAAGAAAAGCCGCGGTCTGTCGGCCTTTCTGCGCACCGGCGGAAAGGAGGAGTAAGCCATGTTGTGGAGACGCACTGCCATTCTGCTGATCGCTTGCGGCGTCCTGACCCTCGTTGCCGCGCTCCTTGCGGCGCTGCCCTCCGGCGGCAAGGGCCCGGAACTGCAATTGCCCGCGGTCGACAAGACCGCCGTGGCGAAAATCACCGTCACCCGCCTCGAAGGGCCGTACTCCCTGGTGAAAACCGGCGAGAAATGGACCGTCGAGCCGGGCGGTTTCCCCGCCGATCAAACGCTGGTCGACCGGGCGCTTGACACCCTGACCGCCCTGCGCTTCGGTCCGACGGTTTCCGCCAAATCCGCCAGCCATTCCAAGTACGAGGTCGAGGACGGCCGGCTGACCGTCGCGCTGCATACCGCCAAGGGGGCGGCCTGGGAATTGATCGTCGGCAAGGACAGCGCCGATAACCGCGGCACCTATGCCCGGAAGGCCGGCGACGACCGGGTCTACGTGGCCCTCGCCCGGCTGCGCGATCTGTTCGGCAAGGACGCGAACCGGTGGCGCGATCACGTCATCGTGAAGTTCGATCCGCAGGAAGCCGCCAGATTGACGGTCGCCGACAACGCGCAGACCTTGAGCTTCAAGAAGAACGACGCCGGCGCCTGGGAATTCGACGCGCCGCCGGAGAATCTGCCCGCGGGCTTCCGGCTCGATTCGGAAAAGGTGGCGCGGATCGCCCGCACCATCGCCAATCTGAACGCGAACGACTTCGAGGATTCCAAGGAAGCGGTCGATCGCGGGTTGGAGCCGCCGCGAACCCTGGTCACCGTGGAAACGGCCAAGGGCGAGAAGTACGCGGTGAAACTCGGCGCGGACAAGGACAAGAACGTCTACGTCCAGCGTGACGGCAACGAGCAGATTTACCTGGTCAACACGATGATGATCGCCAACGTGAGAAAATCGCTGCTCGAGCTGCGCGACATGCACGTGGCGTTTTTCGATCCGGCCAAGGCCGCCAAAGTGACGATCCTCGACGGCGCGCGCCAGCTGGTATTCGAAAAAGCCGGCGAGGACAAGTGGAAAATCGCCGAATCCAGCGAAGCCGTTCCCCAGGGGTTCATCCTGGACGACGCCAAGGTCGCCACGCTGGCGCGCAGCGCCTCGACCCTGCAAGGGCTCTCGTTCGTCGGCCAGAGCGCGCCGGCGGCCGCCAAATTGGGCAGCGCCGGTTCGCTGATCGTCGCGCTCGAGGGCGGCGGCGAGCAGAAAATCCAGCTCGGCGCCGAAGCTCCCGACGACCAGCGCTACGTCGGCGGCAACGGCTACGTGTACTTGATCAAAAAGTCCGGCGTCGACCGCCTGCTGAAAAAACTGGACGACATGAAGGTGACCGCGCAGCGCTCCAACCAGATGGGTGGGATCGATCCTTCCATGCTCGACAAGCTGCCGCCGCAACTGCGCGAACAGTTCATGCAGCAGCAACGCCAGAAAATACTGCAAAATCAGATGATGCAGCAAATGATGAAAAAGGCCGAAAAGCAAAAGCAGGCGCCGAAAAAATAATCGCGCCGCACCAGAATGAGGGAAGCGCCGCCGCCGGGCGGCGCTTTTTTTATATCAGCGACGCGAAGTTTTTCGTCCGCTGGTACGGGTTGCCGGTGTGCCGGTAGTAGCGGAAGGCCGAGAGCCACTCGGGCGCGAAGAACTTCCGTTCGCGAAACAGCGCCAGCCACAGCGACAGCTTGTAAATCCCGTGGTACTTCCCGCGCATCCATTTTTTAATGCGCGGCGCCTGGCGCGGCAGCGCCAAAACCAGCGGAAACAGGTTCTGGATGTTGCGGAAATCCATCTCCGGCGCGACCGCCGTGAACTCGCGCGAGTCGCGGAAGTCCGGCATGACGCGCACGTACTCGGCTTCGTCCTCGCGCAGCAGGCCCTTTTCGCGCGCTTTTTTAGCCAGCTCGGTTTTCGGCAACACCAGCGTCATGTTGCCGCGGCCGTGATAGGTACCCATCGCCAGATTCAGATCCACCGTTTTCAGCGCGTCGTCCGGCGTCTCGCCCGGCAGCGCGAACATGTTGAAGGAAAACGGCAGAACGCCCTTTTCGCGCAGGCGGCGCGCGGCGGCGATGGCGTCGGCGTTGGTGAAATACTTGCGCAGGATATCGCGACGAATGGTCTCGTCGCCCGATTCGATGCCCAGGGCGATGGCGCGGCAACCGGCTCGCGCCAGGCAATCGATGATGGGCTCGCTCAGGTGATCGACCATGCAATTGCAGGAAAAGGGGATGCCGACGCGGCGCGGATACTGTTCGGCGAATTCCTCGATCCAGGCCTTGCTGGTGATGAAGATGTCGTCGGAGAAATGAATGCTGCGCATCGGCGCCAGCCGCTGCAGGTCGAGGATTTCCTCGATCACCTTGCCGACCGATTTGCGCCGCACATAGGGCATTCCCGGTTCGAACATCGTCTTGTACCGCGGATTGAAACAATAAGTGCACTGGTTGGTGCAGCCGCGGCCGGTGTTGAACCGCTTGACGCTGAAATCGCGGATGAACGGATAATGGAAGTACAGCGCGCGGTCGGGCAGCGGCAATTCGTCGAGGTCGCGAATCGGTCGGATCGTCGAATTGCGAAATTCGCGGCCGCCGGCGCGACCCCAGACCGCCGCCTGCGACGACACGTCCGCGCCCGCTTCCAGGCCGGCCAGCAGATCGGCCAGCGGCAATTCCGCCTCGCCGATGACCAGATAATCGACATGTGGATCGGCGAAGGCCTCCTCGGTGAAAAACGTCGGGTAGATGCCGCCGCTGATCAACGGCAGCGGGAACCGTTGTTTCAACCAGGCGGTCATCCGGTGAAACCAATGGTGTGCGCCGACATCGCTGGGCACCAGTAACGCGTCGGGAGCGAACTCCCGAATCCGACTTTCCAAACCGCCGCGTTCCTCGTCCTCCAAGAACAAAGCGAACTGATGACCGCGTTGGCGGAGGTAGGCTACCGCTTCCACCAAGGCCAGCGATTCGTTCAGGCCGTTGTCCTGGATGATGCAAACTTTCATTGTCCGACCTCCGACATTCGAGCTATTATGATTGCCAGGCCGCGACCGCGATCATGAGACAAGTCAAAATGCCGGCGCCGATCCAGACATGGATCATCGCCTTTCGTTTATACCGCCAGAGCGCAAAAGCCAGACCGCCCAGCAGACCGATCAACCCGATTCTCGCTCCCCAGAAGCCAATCAGGCCGGACAGCCACGGCAACCCGACTCCGATCAGTAGGGTCACGGCCGGCGCCGCGAAGACCGTGGTGAGAAATACCCGTATGCCGATCCTCCGGAGCCGATCGCCGTCAAAAGAACCGCGCTTTGCGACAGCCAGCACTCCCAGCACGATCAGGGTCAACCCCAACCCGAAGACCGCGCCGGCGACGATCGACAGACCGATCGCGGTCGGACAATCGGATAACGCGATGTATTTGCTCATTCGACCTCGGCAATTATTTTCGGATCGGGACTTTTCAACCGGACCCGGCTTGCTTTCGGAAAAAATTTTTGGCTATAAATGCCTACTTATCCTTAACTAGCGGCATCTCACGTCGCCCAACACTAGAAAGAAACGAGCCGAGAATCAAGCATGCAAACACTGGACATCCTGATTTGGGCAGTCGGCATCGGCCTGGTCGCTTCGTTCATCTATTTGCTCTACAGCTACAGTAAGGGGCTGCGTTCCAGCCCGCGCGAACTGATCATCATGTTCCTGGCGAAAATCGTCGAGTATTCCGCCTACGGCGCGATGAACCTGTCGTTCGTGCTTTACCTTTCGGCGGACTGCGGGCTGAGCGACATCGCGGCGGGCTCGTACATCGGCGTCTGGTCGATGACGCTGACCCTGACGATGATCCTCGTCGGCGCGGTCTGCGATGCGATCGGCATCAAGAAAACGCTGATCGGCGGCACGATCTTTCTGCTCTTCGCCCGGATTTTCATGCCATTCACCAACAACGTGGTGGTGACCAGCATTTTCGGCTTCTTGCCGCTGGCGGTGGGCACGGCGATTCTCGGGCCGGTTCTTTCCGTCGGCATCAAGCGCTACACGACCAAAGAAGGTTCGGCGTTGGGGTTCGCCCTGTTCTACACGCTGATGAACGTCGGCTGGGCGATCGGCGGCCACATCTTCGACGGCGTGCGCGGGATTTTCGGCGAACACTCCCTGGTAACGTTGCCGGTCGTCGGCGCGCAGATTTCCACCTATCAAATCATCTTTCTGGTGGCCTTTTTCCTCACCATTCCCAACCTCATCATCCTCGCCCTGATGCGCGACCGCGTCCGCATGACCGAGGATCAGGGCGTGGTGATCGATCCGCCGGATGAAAAAATCGCCGGCGGTTTCTTCGTCGCCGCCTGGGGCACGTTGAAGAAGGCGGCCAAGGACACGGCGCGGATTTTCGGCCAGGTGATCATCGAAAAGCCGTTCTGGATCTACCTGTTCATGCTGGCCATTCTCGTGCCCGTGCGGCTGGTTTTCTATCACTTCCATTACACCTTCCCCAAGTACGGCATCCGCATCCTCGGCGAAGGCGTGAAGATCGGCAACATTTACAGCGTGCTCAACCCGACGTTGATCGTTTTTCTCGTGCCGCTCTTCGGCGCGCTGACCCGCAAAATCAGCTCGTACCGGATGATGCTGGTCGGCACGCTGGTGTCGGCGTCATCGGTGTTCATCGCCACCCTGCCGAGTGAAATTTTCGCGCCGCTGGTCCATACCTGGTTCGGCGAACTGGTTTACGACCGCTGGCTCGGCGTGCCGGTCGAACAGCGCACGCCGATCTTCCTTTCGCTCGTCATTTTTATCGCGATCTTCACCATCGGCGAGGCGATCTGGTCGCCGCGCCTGATGCAATTCACCGCCGAGATCGCGCCCAAGGGCCGCGAGGGTTCGTACATCTCGCTTTCCTACCTGCCGTTCTTCCTGGCCAAACTGGTGGCCGGGCCGATGTCGGGCCTGCTGCTGACCGCCTACGTGCCGGTCGGCGCCGAATCGTACCCGCACCACCACCTGGTCTGGGTGTGGATCGGCGGCATGGCGGCGCTGTCGCCGCTCGGCCTCCTCTTGTTCCGGAAATTGTTCAACCGCGCGGAAGAGAAGGAAGTCACCGCCGTGGCGTAGCGCCGCCGGCGATCAGCCGGCCATCGCCGCTTCGATCGCCGCCGGATCTTTCGGAATTCCCGGGCCGAGAACGCGGCAGCCGGTTTCCGTGACGAGAATGTCGTCCTCGATACGGATGCCGCCGAACCCGCGGTACGGCGCCAGCGCTTCATAGCGGATGAATTCCGCGTGCCGTTTTTCGGCGGCCCACGATTCGATCAAGGCCGGAATGAAATAGATCCCCGGTTCCACCGTCAGCACGAAGCCGGGTTCCAGCCGTCGCGCCAGGCGCAGGAACGACAAGCCGAATTGGGACGAGCGCGCCTCGCCGTCGGCATAACCGACCACGTCGCCCAGGTCTTCCATATCGTGCACGTCCAGCCCGAGCATGTGGCCGATGCCGTGCGGGAAAAACAGGGCGTGAGCGCCGGCCCGCACCGCTTCCTCGACCTCGCCCTGCATCAGGCCGATTTCCTTCAACCCGTTGACGGCGGTGCGCGCGGCCAGCAGGTGCAACTCGCGGTTGCTCGTCGCCGGCGACGCCGTCGCGATCACCGCCGCCTGCATGGCCAGCACGAGGCGGTAGATCGCCGCCTGCCGTTCCTGGAATTTGCCCGCGACCGGGATCGTGCGCGTGATGTCCGAGGCGTAATACAACGGCGACTCGACGCCGCTGTCGATGAGCAGCAGCTCGCCGCCGTGCAGCGTGTTGCCGTATTTGGTGTTGTGAAAAATCTCGCCGTGCACCGAGACGATCGGCAAAAACGTCTGGGCGCGTTCGTGGGACAAGGCGACGCCCTGCATCAGGCCGGCGATCTCGGCCTCGCGCCGGCCCGGCCGGGTTTCGCGCAGCGCGACCTCGTACATCAGCGCGGTGATGCGCAACGCCTCCTCGATCTGCGCAACCTCATCGGGGGTCTTGATCGACCGTTGTCGAGCGACGGCCCGAGTCAATTCGACGGACGCGCCGGCGGCGACATTTTCCGAAGCGCGCCGCAGCAGCTTGCCCAGGCGCAACGTCATTTCGGCCCGGTAGGGCGGCAGGTAATGGAGGGGCACGTTTTTCGCCGCCAGCGCCGCCAGGCGGTCAACCAGTCGCGACGGGTCTTCCGAGCGGCGAATGCCCGCCCCGGCGGCCAGGTCGGCGATCGGCGGCACCGGACCGGTCCAGACGATCGTTTCGAGATCGACGTCGACGCCGAAGAAGATTTCCTCGCCGTCCGGCAGTATCAAGAGCGCGGTATCCGGCAGGTCAATGCCCGTGTAATAGAGCAGGTGCGAATCCTGGCGGAATGGATAGGTGTTCGCCGCGTAATTGCGGGGCGCCTCGTTCAACCCGAGCAGTAAGATCGCGCCGCCGGGCACCCGGCCGCGCAACACGGCCCGCCGCTCCACGTAGGTTTGCTGGTCGATACTCATTGCCCGGACCCTCCTTTCATCGGCTCGGCAATCGTCGCCGGGGACCACTCAATCCGACAGGCGGATCGGCCGCGCCGCGCGCACGGAATCGGCGACCGCTTCGTTGACCGCCAGCGCCCGCGCCGCCTGTTCGAGCGTATGGCCGGGCTTTTCGCGGCCGCGCGCGACCGCGACGAAATGCGCGCGCATTTGCGCCAGCACCGCCGGCATCTCGTATTCGACCCGGTCGTCCCACACGGTCGTCTGACATTTCCGTTTGAGCATCAGGCGCGGCGCCTCGACCATCAGACCCGTCAGGTTGCGCACCCAGAGGATGCCGTCGGTGCCGGTGATTTCCAGCGAGTGATCCACCGGCATTACCACGCTTTGCACGGCCAGCCCCGGCGAGCAGACGGCCTCGTGAAAACCGTAGCAGCCCGCCGCCGTGAATTTGAAGGACACCATCCGGCTCGCCGGCCCGGCATAGGCGAACACCTCGGCGATCGGCCCCAGCAGGTACTCGGCGAGGGCCGCCTTATCGAACGCCGGCAGAATCAGCGGGTTGTGCGCCGGATCGGCGAAAACCGCCGGATCGCATGCTTCGCCGCGCTCGTCGCGCCCAGCGTGCGATTTCAGACGCAGCATTTGAACCTCGCCAATCCGCTCGTCGGCCAACAGCGCTTTGGCCTCGCGCACCAGCGGGTGAAAGAGCAGCGGATCGAGCACCAATGCGGCGACACCGGCGCGCCGGACGTCGGCGACGATCGCCCGCGCCTCTTCGCCGGTCGCGGCCAGCGGCTTGTGGATCGCCAGCGGCAGGCCCTTTTGACAGACCGCCGCGGCGATCTCCCGGTGCCGGCCGGCGGCGGCATGAACTTCCACCGCATCGACCGCACCGGCGGTCAGCATTTCGCGGTAATCGGCGAAGACGCCGGCGACCCGGCACGCCGCGGCAACCGCCTGAGCCGCGGCAAGATCGTCAGCGGCGACCGCCGTGACGGCGGCGTCAGCCACCTGGTCGTAAGCGCGAATGATTTGATCGGTGCAGGCGCCGACGCCGATGACGCCCACACGCAGCGGCTTGGTTTGGATCGGGTTGCCCATTTTGGCCATCCTTACCGGATCGCGCCGCGTACCACGGCCTTGAACTGGGCCGGGCGCGCCTCGCGGATCAAGCGCCGCGCCAGCAAGGACGCGGCGGGGTCTTGAAAGATTTTAATCAGGTCGCCGAGCGCCGTGACCGCCAGGTCGTCCGGTTTGCGCCGGGCGAAAAACGACCGCGCCCGCCCCAGGTTGCGAACCAGCCAGGCGTCGGAAGCGCGATTGACCACCAGCAAGGCCAGGCGATAGGCCGGCGGAGCCGCGATTTTGGCGAGGATCTTTTTCATGGCGCTACTCGTTGACCTCCGTCGGCGACAGCTCGCGCCCTTCCTTGGCGGAGCGGATCGCCGCGAAACAGAATTGCTGCACGGCCTTCGCCTGTTCGCCCGTCAGATACGGCTCGGTGTCGTCGATGATGCAATCGATGAAATGGCGGGTCGAATCGATGAAACTTTCGAGCCAGTCGGTCCGCAGATTCTCGAAGCACGTTTTCACGCCGTCGCGATACAGGATGACCGACGCTTCCTCGAGCAACCGCCCGGTGCAGCGCGTGATCCAGATGACGCCGCGCGTACCGGTGATTTCGACGCGCTCGTCGGCCGAGTAGTACTTCGATTTCACGTTGAGGTTCGGCGAAAAGGTGGCGTCGATACACCCGACGACGCCGTTGGCGGCGCGCCAGGAAACGATGGCGGGGGCGTCGATGAGCGCGAACGAGCGGTCGATCCAGGCGAAGACCTTCTCGACCGGGCCGCCATAAAACAGGCCGATCGAAAACTTGTGGTAGCCGTCGTCGAAAATCGACGGGCCGCCGCCCTTGTCGGTCTCGGCCAGCCGCCAAAGCCAGGTGTTGAGCGGCACGTACCAGCCGCCGGTGCCGCCGGAGCCCAGGCGAATGCGGATCGACTGCACCGGACCGATCTCGCCCGCGTCGATCAGTTCCTTAGCTTTGCGGTACGGCGGGTAGAAGACGAAATTCTCGATCACCTTGAATTTGACGCCGGCTTTCCGGGTCGCCGCGATCATCTCGTCGCATTCGCGGATGTTCATGCCCATCGGCTTCTGCAACTGGATGTGCTTTCCCGCCGCCGCGGCCGCCAGCACCATCGGGTGATGCAGGTGGTGCGGCGTGTTGATTTCGACCATGTCGATTTCCGGGTCTGCCAGCACCTCTCGGTAATCGGTCGCCCACTTGCGCGCGCCCCATTCGGCCTGGCGCTTGCGAGCCGTCTCAGGCGTGGCGGCGCAGACCGTCACCAGTTCCGCCTTGGGATAATCGCGATAGGCCGGGTAATGCAAATCGGTGATTCGCCCCGCGCCGATCATGCCGACTCGTACCTTGTCCACGATAGCCTCGTTGGTTTGAGTAGGCGTTCATTATGGGAACCCCGCGCCGAGGCGTCAACCAAACGGGTGCCGTCAAACGGGTGCTGTCCTTGACAGCCCGCCGCCGCGTGCCATAAGGAGGCGAAAGCAATTTTTTGCGGTCGCTCGCCGAGGCGGCCGAGGGATGGGAGGCCGTTCATGATGCGCCGGTCTTTTCTGCAAACCATGGCCGCCGGCGGCGCCGCCCTCGCCGCCGGTTCGCTGCTGCCCGGCTGCGGCGGCCTGACCCGCGCCATGCTGCCGCCCGTCGCCGCCGATCTCGCGTCGCCGCCGGGCCTTTCCGCCGCGACGCTGCGGATTCTGCGCGACGCCTCGCTGGCGCCGTCCGGCCACAATACGCAGCCCTGGCGAGTGCTCGTATATAACGAAACGCACTGGACGCTGTCGCTCGACCCAACGCGCCTGCTGCCCGCCGTCGATCCGGCCAATCGCGAAGCCCTGCTGTCGCTCGGCGCTTTTCTGGAAAACCTCGCGCAGAGCGCCGCACTGAACGGCTACGACGCGCGGTTCGAGGTGCAGAGCGCCGATCCACTCGCGATGGATCTGGTGCGCATCGACCTGGCGCCGCGAACGCCGGCGGCCGGCGCGGCGGACCGGTTCGCTTCCCGCCGTGTGGTGAAGACCGGCCTGCGCGCGGTTGAATTGAAAAGCGCCGACGCGGATCCGCTGCAAAATACGTGGCCCGATCACCTGTTCTACTTTCCGCGCGGCTCGCAGCACGCCCGTTGCATCGCCGAGGAAACCATCGAAGCGATGCGCCGCCAATGCGCTCGCGACGAGGCACAGGCGGAACTCGCCAAATGGATCCGCTTCACGCCCGCCGCGATCGAAAAAAACCGCGACGGTCTGACGACCGAGGGCATGGAAATTCAAGGTTTTGCCGGCTGGTATGTGCGTCGCTATTACGACGCCGCGACGGTGATGAGCCCGTCGTTCCGCGCGCAAACTATCGACAAGACCGCCGCCCAGGCGGAGGAAGGCGGCGGCTGGCTGATCGTGCGCGGCGACGGCAATTCGGTCACCGAAATACTGGACGCCGGCCGTCACTTTGAAAGATTGTTTTTAATGCTCCGCGAGCGAAAGATCGCCATCCACCCGATGACGCAGATCCTCGAGGAAGCATCATCGCGAGAACGGGTCGTCGCCGACCACGGGCCGGACCACGGCTTTCAACTCTGCTTGCGAATCGGCTACGTGCGGCGTTACCCCGACCCGGTCAGCCCGCGCCGGCCGGTCGGCTGGTTTGTGGAAGTGAACGAAAAGTGATCCGGTGAAAACGGAATCGCGTCACCAGACGATCTCGACCTCGTCGCCGAGCCGCGCGAACTCGTAGACCTCGTCCATCATCTCGTCATTGAGGGTGACGCAGCCGCGGGTCCAGTTGAGCACGACCGGACTCCCGTCCTCTTTATAAAAAGTCTTGCCGCCCCAGACGCCGTGCCCGTGAATGCAGATGTCGCCGCCGGGGCCTTTTGTCAGCGGAATTCCCAGGCGACGGGCGCGCTCGATTTTTTCCCGCGATGCCGCGTTCGGGTAGTCGAGGCACAGCGAGAGGTGGCTGGCAGACGGGTGTTTGGCGACGATGCGGAAGCGGCCTTCGGGAGTGGCGCGGTCGCCTTCCTGCAGTTTGTCGTTGATCGGGTTGCGGCCCAGGCCGACCGGAAAAGTCCCGACGACCTTGCCGCCGGCGATCAGTTCCAGACGGTGGCTTTGCTTGCCGATGCGCAGGCTTCGCGGCGCCTTTTGCCCGATGCCCAGCGCTTTCATCCGTTCGGTCCAAGGCGGCTGGTCGACCGGCAGTTCGACCGTCAGCGGGGCTTCGCGCCGGCCCTCCAGTTGCCGCCGGGCGGGCGAGCGATCGATGCGCGGCCGCTTCTTTTTGTAGCGCGTCTTGACGATCGCCCTGACCAGGCACGGATCGGCCGTCGGCGTCGATTCGGGCCAGGCCGAAAACGCCAGCGCCAGGATCAGCCCGGCCAGCACCATGAAAAAACCCCGCCGCATTTTCATCGTCGTTGTCCGCCACCGTCGGTTCGCTTCATTGTAGCGGCGAAATCGTGGGCGGCAACGCGGCACGCCCGGCCCTCTTTTTTTTGCGCGGCAAACACGCAACAATGGCCGCGACAAACACTCAGCCGATCAACAAAGAAAGCAAAACATGACCTCGCGGCCGCTCTATCTTTTTCTGCTATCCCTGGTCGTGACGATTGCCGTCCTGAACGGCCAGCGCAGCGTGTATTGGCGGCCCTACGACGACAACCCGCAGGAGTCGCTCGCTTCGTTTCATGCTCACGGTTTCGCGCTGGCCAACCAGGCCGGCGGCATCCGCAACCCGTTCGTCGCGCGTCATTTCGACGCGGCCAACGGCACGGTCGTCCCTTACAACCACTGGCCCAACGGCTTCTTCGCCCTATTTTCCCTGGTGATCCGCGCCGCCGGCAACACCGAAACCGTCGGCCGCACATTCGCCCTGCTGCTGAATCTGCTGGGCGCGTATCTGCTGGCCTGGGCGTTTCGCGACCGCTTCGGGTTCGTATTTTTCGGCGTGCCCCTGCTCCTGGCCCTGCCTATCGGCCGGGCGGCGATGCCGTTCGTCTTCGTCGACGCCGCCCTCTTCTGCTGGCTCGGCTTCCTGGCTCTGGCCGTCGCCGCCGGCGAACCAGAGAAATACCGGCGGGCCGGCCGCATCCTGTTTCGCCTGACCGCCGTCCTCGCGCCCTTCTTTTGCCAACTGATCGCCCCGTTTTTACTGGCCGGAGCGGTTGCGCGCTACGCCTTTCACCGCCGCTGCCGCGAGTTCATCGCGGATGTAGCGATCGCCTCGGCGGCCGTGGCCGTTTTGTTACTGCTGCTGGCCTGGACCGATCGCGGGCTGCTGGCGGGCGGCCGCGAACTGGTGACGCAATTCCTGCACCGCTCGAATCTGTCGCTGCGCTACGACGAATCGGTCGGCTGGCTCGAACTGAGCCGCCGCCTGTTCGACCATCTGTGGAAAAACCTCGGCTCGCTGACGGCACTGTTGCCCGGGCTCTGGCTCGGCCTGGTCGTTCGGAAAAAGAGCGTCGCCGTCTGGCTGCCCGCGGCGCTCGCCTATTCGTTGCTGCTGCGTAATTACGTCGGCATTCACATTTTCGCCAACCTGCCCTTGCTGGCGATCGCGCTGTTCACCGGGTTCAGCGGTCTGTGCCTGCTGGTGGAAACGGAGCTGATCCGCGGCGACGCGCGGCCGTTGGTACGCCGGCTGATCGCCTACCCGACGATCGCGCTGCTGTTGCTCGTTCCTCTCGCCGTCGGGGGCCGCGACTATTACCGGCTCGATTCCGCCATCGCCGGGCAGCGGCTCGCCTACCGCGCCCTGGCGCCGGCGATCGATCGTTCCGCGGCCAACGCCTTCGTCGTTCCCGGCAACGACGACTGGCGGATGATTCAGTTTTATTGCGGCGAACGCCTGGCGCGCGGCATTCGCGCCCACGAACCGCGGCGGCTCGGCGTGATCGATTTGCCGAATAAAACCTTGACCGTCGCGCCGGTTTTGCCGGTTCAATCCGCGAATTGAATTGTTTATACTGCGCGGGCCAACCGCGTGGGAGGATGGACAACGAGATGCCGCAACCCGGGCAGCCAGCTATTGCCGTCATCATCGGCGCCGGACCGGCGGGCCTGACCGCCGCTTACGAATTGCTCGACCAAACCGAGATCAAGCCGCTCGTTCTCGAGGCGTCCGGCGACTTGGGCGGGCTTTCGAAAACGGTCGAATACCACGGCAACCGGATCGACATCGGCGGGCACCGCTTTTTCTCCAAGTCCGACGCGGTCATGCGCTGGTGGCAAAACCTGCTGCCGTTGCAGGGCGCACCCGCGGTCGACGACCGGCTGCTCGGCCGAAACATTCCGCTTGCCGGGTCGGCCACGCAACGGCCGCTGGGTGCCGCACAGGCCGTGACGACGCCCGCTCCCGATCCCGAGCAAACCGATCGGGTCATGCTCTGGCGCGGCCGGGTTTCGCGGATTCTGTTTCTGCGGAAATTGTTTCAATACCCGGTCACGCTCAGCCCCGACACCTTGCTGAAAATGGGCCTCTTCCGAACGTTCAAGGTCGGGATGAGCTACCTTGCCTCGCGCCTGCGCCCCATCCGCCCGGAAAAATCGCTTGAAGATTTTTTCATCAACCGCTTCGGCCAGGAGTTGTACCGGACCTTTTTTCAGTCGTACACCGAAAAAGTCTGGGGTGTTCCCTGCCGGCGGATCGGGCCCGATTGGGGCGCGCAGCGCGTGAAAGGGCTGTCGCTTTTCGGCGCGATCGGCCATGCGCTCAAACGGATCTTTCGCCGCGACCGGTCGCTGGCCCAAAAGCACACCGAAACCTCGCTGATCGACCAGTTCCTGTATCCGAAATTCGGCCCGGGGCAGATGTGGGAGGAAGTCGGTCGCGCCGTACAGGGCGCCGGGGGGGAAATCCGCCTACATTGCCAGGTCGTCGGGCTGCGGCTGGAGCAAGGAAAAATGGTCGCGGCGCGCGTACGCGACCGCCGTACCGGCGCGGAGACCGACGTGCCGGGTGATTATTTCTTCAGCTCGATGCCCCTGGCCGAATTGATCGGCCAAATGGACGGCGAAGTGCCGCCGGCGGTGCGGGAAGTGGCCGCGGGGTTGCAATACCGCGATTTCCTGACGGTCGGCGTCCTGTTGAATCGCCTGCTGCTGAAAAACGATTCCGCGACGCCGACGCTCAACAACCTGGTGCCCGACAACTGGATGTACATCCAGGACGGCGATGTCGTGATGGGCCGCCTGCAAATCTTCAATAACTGGAGCCCCTACCTGGTCAAGGATCCGCAAACGGTCTGGTTGGGGGTCGAATACTTCTGCAACGAGGGCGACAGCCTCTGGACCCGGCCCGACGACGAGATGGCGGCGCAGGCGGTGCGCGAACTGGCGAGTCTGGGCATCGTCGACCCGGCCGACGTGCTCGACCGTGTCGTGATCCGGATGCCCAAGGCCTACCCGGCCTATTTCGGCACCTGGAAGCGGTTGGCGGAGATTCGCCGGTTCACCGACGCGATCCCCAACCTGTTTCTCATCGGGCGCAACGGCATGCACAAGTACAACAACCAGGATCACTCGATGCTCACCGCGATGGCCGCTGTGGAGTGCTTGCGGAGCGGCGGAACCAAGGACAAAATCTGGGATGTGAACACCGAGGAAGAGTATCACGAGGAGAAGTAAGTGGAGACGAAGAGCGAGCGCTTCGCCGTGGACCGCGAAACGCTGGAACGCGAATGCGAGGTCGAATTTTTACGGGCCAGCGGCCCGGGCGGCCAGCGGCGCAACAAAAAAGAAACCGGCGTACGGCTGCATCATCCGCCGTCCGGCCTCACCATCATGGCGGTCGAGCGGCGCGTGCAATCGCAGAACCTCGACGTGGCCTACGAACGGCTGATCGAAAAATTGATCGCCCGCAATACCCCTCCGAAGAAACGCATCCGCACTAAAACACCCCGACGGACGAAGGAAGAACGATTGGCGGAGAAGAAAATCCGTTCGGAAAAGAAGCAATTGCGCTCTTCTCCAAAAGATTAGCCCTTCATTTACAATATATTAGCCAGAATATAGAGTATTTACTTTATATATGTGTGTCAACAAATTGAATAATAAACTATATTCAATAATTCATATATATATTTATATTTTTTTAAAGAATTTAATGACAACTCAAAAAACGCGTATTATATTCAATTGACGCATCATTGAAGTGTGCGCCAAGAAAATCGTATCGAGAAGAATATGACTTATTTTCCAATACTTTATTCAATCAACCGAAAAAGAAAGGTACAGGCCATGAGAAAAATTGGCATTTTTGCGACCAGTTTGCTGTTCCTGCTGACCCTGTCTTCCCTTGCCATGGCGACGAACGGCATGGAAACGACCGCCTCGGGCGCGCGCGCCGCCGGCATGGGCGGCGTCGATCTGGCCATCGCCCTGGATACCACCGCCATCAACACCAATCCGGCCGGCTTGACGCAACTGATGGGCAGTCGCATCGATTTCGGCTCCGGCCTGCTCATTCCTTCGCTGCATTTTAAAAACGACCTGAACGATGAAGATGGCAAGACGCAGTTCTTCCCCATGCCCGAACTGTCGTATGCCTATCGCTTCCATGAAATTCCCCTCGCCCTCGGTTTGGGCATTTTCGCCCAAGGCGGCATGGGCGCCGACTTCAAGTTGGAGCATCCGCTGCTCGGCAAGGACACCAAATATTTTTCCAACATCGCCTATATGAAGATCGCGCCCGCGGCGGCGATCCAGCCGGTCGATTGGTTCGGCGTCGGCCTGGCCCTGAACATCGGCTACGCCTCGATGGGCATGGAAATGCCCTATACCGTCTCGCCTTCATTGCTCAAGGGCGTCACCGATCCGTCGACCGGAATGACCTTCGGCGACATGTTCTCCGCCCCCAGTGCCTCGGGCGGCCTGGGATATGATGAACTGGTGGCCAAAGCCAAATTGGAGGACGCGACCGCCTGGGGCTTCGGCGCCAAGCTGGGAATGATGTTCACCCCGCTGAAGGGTTGGAACATCGGCGTGGCCTACACCACCAAGAGCACGCTCAACTTCTCCGGCACGATGAAAATGGACATGTCGGCGCAGTTCAACGACGCCTTCGGCCGCATGGTGCAGGGCGCGATGGCGCAAGGTTTGTCGCAAGAAGCCGCGATGCAAGCCGTCGCTCAGCAATTGGGCCAGTTGGGCATCGACACGACCCAGGGCATGAAGGGCGAATACGATGCCGAGATCAAGTTCGCCTGGCCGCAAAAGGCGGGCCTGGGCATGTCGTTCAACTTCTACCAGCCGTTGCTGGTCGGCTTCGACGTCACCTGGATCAACTGGTCCGACACCATGGAGAATTTCGACGTCACCCTGAAGAACGGCGACAACGCCAACATCAACCGCTTGGTCGGCGGCAAGGAAATCAAGGACAAGATGCCGCTGGAGTGGAGCGACCAATACGTGGTGGCGGTCGGCGTGCAGTACGAATTCATCAAGGATCTGTTCGGCCGCGTCGGCTACAACTACGGCAAGAATCCGGTGCCCGCCGACACCGTGTTTCCGATTTTCCCGGCGATCGTCGAACACCACATCTCGGGCGGTCTGGGCTACCAGTATAAATTCTTCGGCGTCAACGCCGCTTACGAATACGCCGTGCCCAACACGCAAAAAGCCGACGACACCCACCAGATCGCCAGCGAATACGCCGGCAGCGAATCGACCCTCGGCGAGTCGACCGCCAACCTGATGCTGTCGTTCGTTTTCTAGGATTCGTTGCATCGAACCAGCCGCGAGGCGGTCCGCTTCGCGGCTTTTTTTATTTCCGGAGGAAGAACGGCCGCTGTCAGGGCGCGATGATTTCCATCAAACCATAAGGCGGCGAAGCGTTGACCAACACTCCCGGGCGGCATTTGATCGTCGCCGGCGCGAATTCCATCCCTTCCTTTTCGGCCGACAGCACGTATTCGCCGGGCGGCACGTTGATGAAAACCGCGCCGCCGTCATCGGTGGTTTCGGTCAGGCCGCGCACCGGGATGTCGATCGGCGGCAGGTTGGGCAGATCGATATACATGAAATAGAACGGACCGTGCGAGTCGTCGAGGGGCGGATCGATCGATACCACGGCGCCCTCGATACCCGGCGAGAACGGGTTGCCGCCGGCCGGCGAAACCGTCAAGGCAATTTGACACATCTCCGGATCGAGCGGCGTCAGCAGGACCAGCGCCAGCGCCCAGACGATGGCACGCGGCGGCGCCTGGAAGGTGAGGTCCGCAACCCCCGTTTCCGGCACGATAACCGTCGCGGTCTGCGTGGGAAAGATCGAATCCGCGTTCAGTAATAGCGTCAATTCATCGTAAGCGTGAACCGCATCGATGAAAAAATACCCGGATTCGTCGGTGTAGACCGCCGGCAGGTCCGGACGCTCCACGACCGTGATTTCAGCGCCGTTCAACATGCTGAAAGAAGGATCGAACCGATAGGCATACCCCGCCGCGCTGGTCATAATCGGCGGAGCGGTGTCGTCGTCGTTATCGTCATTGTCGTTGTCGTTGTTGTCGTCGTTATCGTCATTGTCGTTGTCATTGTCATCGTTATTGTCATCGTCGTTGTCGTCGTCGTCATCGTCGTCGTCATCATCGTCGTCGTCGTCATCGTCGTCGTCGTCATCATCATCCGGGTCGAGTGAGGAATCGTCGTCCGCATCCGGCGACTCGTCGTCGGTGACGGAATGATTCTCATCGTCGTTGGACCCGGTATTGGAGGAATCATTTTCTCCATCGCAAGCCAAAGCGAGGGCGAAGGAGGCTAAAAGGAACAAACCCAAACATCGAAAAACCATTCGTTGCGCCAAACTCATCCCTCCGTGGCCGGCGTACCCGGCCCCCGATCGTTGGTCCGGGTTTTAAAACAGGCGCCGGCGGATCTGTCAATGATGGATGTGGGGGTCAGCCCCCTGGAAAATGATAAAAAAAGGGCGCGCCGAAGCGCGCCCGGGCGGATTCAGTTTACCATTCTTTCGGCGGAACGAACCAAATATCGCCGAACAGCCCGATGAAGTCCATGGTCGATCCCAGATACGCCAGCGTATTCAAGGCGATCACGTACTCATCGCCGCTGATGACGAAGTTCGGGAAGGAGAAGCCGCTGATCGCATCGTTGATGATCGGCAGCAAGAAGGACACCAGGATCGGTCCGATGCCTTCAAACAGGTTCTCCGGCAAGGCCAGCGGATTGTCCACGGTATCGACGTAGACCGTCGGCGTACCGAAGGACACATCCAACGTACCGTCGGAGCCGTTGTGAGAGATGATGGTCGGAATCTTGGTCGAGACCGCGAGATTCAAAACCGTCTCGGGATCACCGTCGACATCGGTCGTCAGGTACATGAACATGTCGCCGATCTGCACGCTGGTCGTCAAAGTGCCGGCTTTGCTTGCATTGACCTTGATGACCGGCGGTAATTGCGGCCGAATCTTCAGGTCGAGATAAACCGGATTGGAACCGACCTGGTAGTAATCGCAGATGTCCGGGAACAGCGTGTAGAACGGAGCCGCACACGCGTTGAGCGCATCCGGCATATCCAGATGGAGCATGCCGGCCCGGTACACCTGGTAGAGAAGTTGGTTGAACATATCGTCGTTCAGCCCAAAGCTGATGCCGAACGGGAAGCCGTCCGGATGCACGCCGAGGTTCGGGAGGTTGCCTCCGGTGCGCAGCGATCCGTTGAACGGCCTGACCGCCGGATTGATCGTGCCGACCATGGTTCGACCGTTCATCCAAATCGACGTACCGCCGTTGGACGGGATGATACTGGCCGGCTGGCCGGCAAAGTTGAATTCAACAACTTGATGATTGACCGGATTTTCAACCGGGATGCTGAACGACATCGGCAGGCTGTTGAAGACGTCCTGAATCAGCGGCGGAATCGCGGCATCCAACTGACCCTCGATCACCCATTCGATGACTTCCCGGACAACGTCTTCGAACCAGTTGATCAGTTCATCGGGGAAGTTGTCGATATGGAAGTTGAAGGTGCCGATATTGAAGTTGAACGGCGACATACTGACGATGATTTGATGGGTCGTCGGATTGACGCTCAGGGTCGCGACGCTGCTCGCCGAGACGTTCTGGACCGTCACGTCGCCGCTGATGGTGAAGTAGAACTTGTCGCCGTCGGCATTCTTGGAAAAGATGCCGCAACGGATATCAAAGTAGACTTTCAACCATTCGATACCCGCGGTCACGTTGATCGGTCCGGCCGCGGTCGGCGACATCGTAACCCAAGGCGTGGAGAATTCGACGTCCGTCACGGTCGCCCTGGCGCTGGCGATCGTCACGCCCCAGGCTTCGGCCCGTTCGTCGAAGATCGGGTTCTGCGCCATGATGATTTGCTTGATATTGATGTCTTCCAGATACGACCCGATGATGGTGGTCAGTTCGTTGTAACCCGTGCTGTTGAGGTGCAAGCCCAGGGCGTTCTGGATCCACGAATCGTTGGGCCACTCGGCGTACGCCGCCAGCACGCTGGTCGAAGCGCGCGCGATATTGCCCTCGTTATCTTCCACTTCGACCCAGATGATATTGAGGCCCGGTTGGAGCCAAATGCGTTCGGGGCCGAAATCGCCGGTACTGCCGTTGTAATAAATCTCCGTCCCGTTCAACCGGACCGTGGTTCCCGGTTCCATCAATCCAACGTCGTAAATGTACCCCGTCACATCGGTGTACAGATCGGTGTTGGTGTAATAAGCCCGTTGCGGATTGGTGATCACAATTCCGGGGAAAGTCTCGTCGATGACTTCGACCAGCACGGCATCCGTCAGCGCCGGATGGTCGGACGAGTGGCCGGTAATGGTGTAGATCCCTTCCGCATTGAAGGTGATGGTATCGCCGTAAATCGTCGCGTTCGGGAACACCGTATAATAGTAAGGTTCGTCGGGTAGGACGTTGCCGCTGGCATCAACGATTTCCACCGAGCAATTTACGGATTCGCCGACGTTTACCGTCGGCAAATCGCAATAGAGGTTCAGCGCGTACGGAGCGCCCGGATTCACCAGTACCATCGCCGTGGCGTAAACATCGGTGCCCAACACGTTGCCGGTGATCGTCACCAGGCCGGCGGCGGACAGGGTGATGACGTTGCCGTTGATGACGGCGCCGTAAGGCGGATCGACCGAATAACCGACCTGCATGTAGGTGATTTCGTTGCCGTTGCCGTCCCGAACGTGCGGCGTGACGATGACGCTCTGGCCGATGGTGATCTCGTCCGGATCGACATCCAGCGTCAGGCTGACCGCCTGCGATGAGTTGACGAAGACGTAATTGCTCGCCTCGATGTGGCCGTAGCTGCCGTATTCGGTGCTTACCGACACCAGGAACAAGCCGGGGTTGTAGAAATAGATCCGCGATCCATTGATGACCGTGCCGGTCGCCGGGTTGGTCAGGATGGTGATCGGAACGGTTTGCGGTTCGCCGTTTTCATCGTAGAAGGTGTAATACACGTCGACGTATTGACCGGTATTGATGACCGTGCGGCTCAGGGTCATTTCAATGTGCGGCTGGATCAGCTCGACCTCGAAATACGAGGTGACCTCGGCCACATCGCCCTTCGAGGATTGGGCCCGGAACGTCATGGCATGGCTGCCTTCGGAGACGTTTTCCATGGCCCCCAGGATATTGCCGCCGTAAATGCTGAGGTAGCCGCTGATGTCCAATTCGTCCAAGGTGACCGTGACGGAGCAATTGGAGCAATTGCCGTAATCGGCGTCGACGTCGATCGTGGTGGAATAGAACAAATCGCCGGTCTGCGGCGTATTGACGCGCACCCACGGCTTGTTGATCAGGAAGGTGGCGTGCGCCGAAGCGGAGCCGGCGGCGTTGGACGCCTCCACCAGCACGGTGTGCGAGCCGCCCGTCGCCGCGTTGAGTTGGCCGGAAATGATGGTGGTGGTCACGGTCAGGATGCCGGTGATCGGCACGTCGTCGAGGTAAACGGCGACGTTATCCGCGTTATCCACGCGGTCCAGGTCGACGTCGATATCGATCACGTAGGTATTGTAGGTGCCGCCGTTGAGCGGCGAATGGATCGTGATGATCGGAACGGCCGGGATGCATTCGTCGTTTGCTTCGACGCATTCCTCGAGATCGTTGCAGGGATCGCCGGTGTGCGAGCAGGCGTTGAGATCCTCGTCGCAGAACTCGTCGCCGGTGCACCACAGATTATCGGTCGGGCAGGAAGGCGCGTTGCGGTGCCCGCAGGAATCGCTGTTCTCGTTGCAGAACTCCGTGCCGTTGCAGTAGAGCGTGTCGTCCGGGCAACTGGGCACGTTGCGCACGTCGCAACGATCGACGGTTTCGTTGCAATATTCCTCGCCGTCGCAATACAGGTTGTTGCTCGGGCAACTGGGAACATTGCGGGTTTTGCATTGATCGGCCAATTCGTCGCAGTATTCCTCGCCGTTGCAGTAGAGGGTATCGGACGGGCAAGGATTACCGGCATGGACCGAGCAGGTGCCGCCCAGGCAACTATCGGCGCCGTTGCAGAAGGTCCCGTCGCCGCAGGTATTGCCGTCGTTATCGGTCCAGTCGAGATCGTTTTCGGACACATCGCAAATCAGGCAAGCGTTGAAGGGATCGACGGTTCCGTCGTCGTAACAGACGGCGCCCCCGATCAGGCAGCCCTCACAGGTATCGCCGCATTCGTCATTGGCCTCGTCGCAGATCTGCAGAACACCGCAGGGAAAGCCCGTCGTTTCGCATTCCTCATCAAGGCCGTTGCAGCTTTCCTCGCCATTGCAGAATTGACCGTCGTCCGGGCAGGGATCGCCGGTGTGATCGCAGGCGTCGTCCGTTTCGTTGCAGAATTCATCGCCGTTGCACCAGTCGCCGTCGTCCGCGCAATCCGGCTCGTTGACGACCTGACAGCCGTTGACCTCGTCGCAGGTTTCCTCGCCGTTGCAGAACAAGCCGTCGTTCGGGCACGGCGACCCATCGTGTACTGTGCAATTGCCGGCGGCGCAGAAATCGTCGCCGTTGCAGACGAGGCCGTCATCGCACAACGCGCCGTTATGATAGGACCAGGAATCGGTCGATTGGGTGATGTCGCAGATCAGGCAGATATTGTCCGGATTGGTTTGGCTGTCCGCGTAGCATTCGCCGTCGATGTTGCAATCGCACGGCGTATTGTCATCGTTATCGTCGTTATCGTCGTTGTCGTCGTTGTCGTCGTTATCGTCGTTGTCGTCATCATCGTCGTCATCGTCGTCATCATCGTCGTCGTCATCGTCGTCGTCATCGTCGCCGGTGTCGTTGTCGTCATCATCGTCACCGGAATCGTCGTCCCCGGCGTCGTCGTCGCCGGCGTCATCGTCGCCGGCATCGTCATCATTGCCCCCGCCGTTATCGTCGTCGCCGGGCAACGGGGTTTCGCCGCCTTCTGTCCGATCGGTAAAATCAGCTTGTTTCTCGGAACCGCCGCAGCCGGTCATCCCGACGGCAACCAACATGGCGATTAACAGGACTACCACGACATAATGACGTTTCATTGCTGATCTCCCCATAAGAAAGCTACACGCATCCCATTGGTTACCCTATCCGGTTCAAAATCAGAAGTCAAATGTCCGGCGGCGATTCAATCAAAAATAATCAGTTTCATTTATCCGGGATTTGTCCGTTTGAGGGTCAACGCCAATCAAGCCTGCCGGGAATGAAAACTCGGCAACCACTCGCGAGCGGCGTCGGGTCATTGCGGGGAACGAATATTGAGATTCTGATCAAACGGCAGATTTTGCAAAGAAAAATCGCCGGAATAGAGAAGCGTTTTGATTTGTTTGTCGGTCCCGTGCGCCAGGTACAATTTTGCCGCGATGATTTCGTAATCGGTGTGACCCATGAATTCCCCGCGGCGGAAGTAATCGCGTTCCAAAATTTTCATGTTTTGGTGCAGATAACTGGAAACGCTGATCTGGTGCTGCTCGGGACTGGCCTGAAAGTTGATGGGATTGGCCAGCCAAAAACCGACGGCCTGACTCATTTGTCCGCGTACGCGGTCCCCGGTATAGGCTTCAGATAACTGAACCCCACCGCCCTTCACCCCTCGATTGATCGCAAAGATCCACAAGTCATTGTTCAATTTGCGGACCTGCATGAATTCCATGGTATTCAGGTCCTGTTTGCCGTAGGGGGTGTTCCATTTGTAGTTCGTCCACAAACCGGGGATTTGACGCGGGCTGACATTGCCGCTCTCATCGGGCTTGAGCGGCATGTTGCGGCTGACCGCGTCGAGCAGGCAGGCGTTATAGAAATTGAGCCAATAGGCCAGTTTCTGATCGAGGGTCCAGTTGACGATTTCATCGGCGGAAACAGATCCGAGGTCATCCAGATACTTTTCCAACGGACCGCGCGCCTGGGACAGGCTTTGGTAATCCACCAGCCCGTCCTTCACGTAGGCGCGCAGAATTTTCGTGAACTGGGTGTGCTGATGATCGAACGGTTCGCCAGCCGCCACTGGTAACGCCAGGAGAATGATCCCCGCCAGAACCGCCCACAACGCATGTTTGCTCATCGCTGTCTCCCCGCCTTCCGGCGCCCCGGTTCGCATCGGTAGCACGGCTAACAAAAAATCCGGCGGCTGACAAGTGGATAAATCAAAACGGCGGCGAATCGGTCATCCGCCGCCGTTTTGAATTTTTCGGCCGTATTAGGACAAAAATTTCACGATCCGGGCGAACCCGTCGGCCTTGAGCGCCGCCCCGCCGACCAATGCGCCGTCGATATCGGGTTTCGCCATCAGTTCGTCGACGTTGTCGGGTTTCACCGAGCCGCCGTACTGAATCCGCGTCGCCTCGGCACGCGCCGGGCCGAAAGCCTCGGCCAGCCGGCCGCGAATGAAAGCGTGCACTTCCTGGGCCTGTTCGGGGGTCGCCGTCTTGCCGGTGCCGATCGCCCAAACGGGTTCGTAGGCGATGACCAGGGTTGCCAATTCGTCGGCGTTGAATCCCGCCAGCCCTTCGGCCAATTGCGTTTCGACCACCTGGAAGGTCCGGTTCGCCTCGCGCTGTTCGAGCGTTTCGCCGAGGCAATAAATCGGGGTCAAACCGGCCACCAAAGCCGCTTGAATCTTCGCCCGACAACTCTGATTGGTCTCGCCGAAGTACTGCCGCCGTTCGCTGTGTCCGATCGTCACGTACTGGCAGCCGGCGTCCTTGATCATCGGCATCGAAATTTCGCCGGTAAAAGCGCCCTTCGGCTCCCAATGGCCGTTTTGCGCGCCCAGGCCGATCCGCGTTCCGGCAATCGCGCCGTGCACCGCGGCCAGTGCCGTGAAAGGCGGAATGAGCACCACGTCGCGATCGGTGAGCTCGCCGACTTCCTTGGCCAAAGCGCCGGCGAGTTGGATCGCTTCGCCGGTCAGCATATGCATTTTCCAGTTTCCCGCTAAAATAGGTCTGCGCGTCATGCTGTTTTCCTCTATCGGGCGAATGAATGAATCATCGCCGGGTGATGTTACGCTTCGAGCGCCACGATGCCGGGCAGTTTCTTGCCTTCCAGCAATTCGAGGCTGGCGCCGCCGCCGGTGGAGATGTGGCTGATCTTCTCGGCTACGCCGGCTTTCTTGACCGCGCTGACCGAATCGCCGCCGCCGACCACCGAAACCGCGTTGCTTTCCGCGATGGCCTCGGCGACCGCAAACGTTCCGGCCGCGAACTGTTTGTTTTCGAAAACGCCCATCGGGCCGTTCCAGACAATCGTCTTGGCCAGGCGCAACGCGGCGCCGAAGAGGCGGATCGTCTCCGGGCCGATATCCAAACCCATCATGTCGGCCGGGAAATTGGCGTTGGTGACGATGCGCACGGCCGCTTCCGGAGTGTTCTCGGCGGCCACCAGGTGATCGAGCGGCAGGAGGATTTTCACGCCGCGTTTTTCAGCCCGGTCCAGCACTTCGCGGCAGTAATCGACACGCCCGCCTTCGAGCAGGCTCTTGCCGATCTCGTAACCCTTCGCTTTGAGGAAGGTATAGGCCATGCCGCCGCCGATGATCAGGCCGTCAACCTTGTCCAGCAGGTTTTCCACGACGCCGATCTTGTCGCTGACTTTCGCGCCGCCCAGCACGGCCCAGAAGGGGCGGTTCGGGTCGGCCAGCGCTTCTTGGAGGTAGCGCAATTCCTTGCGCATCAAGAGCCCGGCGCCCTTTTCCTTGACCATCCGCGGCAACGCATCGATCGTGGCGTGAGCACGGTGACAGGAGCCGAAGGCGTCATTGATGTAAACGTCGGTGATTTCGGCCAATTTGGCGGCGAATTCCGGGTCGTTTTCGGTTTCGCGCGGGTCGAAGCGCACGTTTTCCAGCAACAGCACTTCGCCTTCTTTCAACTGATTGGCAACCACTTTCACGCCGTCCGAAATCACGTCCGGCGCCATGATGACCTTGCGGTCGATCAACTCGGCCAGCCGCTCGGCCACCGGCAACAACGAGGAGCCCTCTTCGCGCTTGCCCTTGGGACGGCCCAAGTGGCTGGCGATGATCAACCGGCCGCCCTTGCGAAGAATTTGGCGGATCGTCGGTAACACGGCTTGAATGCGCGTATCGTCGGTGATTTTGCCTTCTTTGATCGGCACATTGAGGTCCGCCCGCAAAAAGACCCGTTTGCCTTCGAACTCGAATTCGTCAACGTATTTGATTGCCATGTTCCTCTTCCTTTTCCAGTGTGATCATGAACTTGAGCAGGTCAACCAGACGGGCGGCATAACCCGTCTCGTTGTCGTACCACAGCATTATCTTTGCCAGATGTCCAGGTTCGCCGTTGAGGTCGACGACCATTGTTCGCAAGGTGTCCATCGTCGCGCTGGCCGTCGAACCGTTGAAATCCATGGATACGACCGGATCGACGTTCAGGTCTAAAATACCGCGCAACTCGCCCGTGGCATAGCGACCCATTAAATCATTAATCTCTTTCGCGCCGGTTGTCTTGTCCAAGACCACATTTAAATCGGCCAGACTGACGTTCGGCGTCGGGACGCGAACCGATAAACCCTGCAAGCGCCCTTCCAGGCCCGGCAGCACCAGACCGATCGCCTCGGTCGCGCCGGTAGTGGTAGGCACCATATTGACCGCCGCCGCGCGGGACCGGCCGAGATCCTCGTGCGGGCTGTCCACCAGCCGTTGATCGCGGGTATAGCTGTGAATGGTGGTGACCAGCCCTCCCCGGACGCCGAAATGCCGGTCCAGAATCATTAGAACCGGCGCCAGGCAATGGGTCGTGCAACTCGCATTGGACAGGCAATGATCGCTCGCCGGCCGGTAATCCGCGTGATTCACTCCCAGGACAAAGGCTTTGATTCGATTGCGATCTTCACGGCACGGATTGGCCGAAAGCACAACTTTTTCGGCCCCGGCCGCGCGATGCGCCTCCAGGTCGGCGCGGCGGGTCAACCGGCCGGTCGCTTCCACCACTGCCCAGATACCCAGGCGGTCCCAATGGAGATCCCGGGGTTGTGAAACATTGAAAACCGGGATTTCACGGTCGTTGACGACGATCCGGTCGATTTCGGCGCGAACCTTGCCCGGGAAACGGCCATGGACGGAATCGTATTTAAGCAGATGTGCCAGGCAGGCCGGAGAGGCCAGATCGTTGATCGCGGCGATTTGAAAGGCGTTTTCTTTTTCCGCCTGGCGGAAAAACGCACGCCCGATTCGGCCGAAGCCGTTAATGGCGATTTTCACGGTCATCATCACCTGGACCGGTCCCTGCCGGTCGCTGCCTTGCGCGGATCATAACCGGACTCGTGTCCGTGTCAACCAGGCAAGGGACAGCCCAGGCTTTTTCCAGGTTCTTGGAATGACTTGGAACTTCTTTCAGTTTTGCGGAACGCCCCAAATCCGGACGATCGTGTCGCCGCCCGTCGACTCATAAAGCCCGCCGCCCGTGGCGACCAACCGCCCGTCGGGAGAAAGGTCGACCGCCCAGACCGGCGAAGTGTGGCCGGTAAGTTGCGCCAGGACCGCCCCGCTTTGCGCGTCGAACAAATCAACGGGAAAAATTTCGCCGGTGGCGACAAGCACATCGTTGCCCAGCGACCAGGCAATTCCGCGGGTCCAGGAATCGCCGTGTTTCATCCGCAAAGTCTCGGTGTAGGTGGAGGTGTTCCAAAGCCGGAGATAACTGTCCTGCCCCGCCGCGGCCAGCAATTGACCATCGTTTGACCAGGCCAGACCGTTGATGTCGTTCCGCGCGGTTGTGTCGGCCCGGATTTCCGCCAGTTGTTCCCAATTGGCCGTATTCCATAAAACGATGGCGTAATTGATGCCTCCCGAGGCCAACGTCGCGCCGTCGGGCGAGAAGCGCAGGGAAATGATTTCGGTGGAAAGGCCGCCCGTGGTGTTGGATGCGAATTCGTCGGTAAAGGACCCGGACTCCACGTCGAAAAGGCTGATCCAGCCGTCGATCCGTCCCACCGCGATCGTGTCGCCATCCAGCGACCAGGCCACCGCGTAAGCGGCGGATTCCTCGAGTGTCAAATTCTGGTTGAGCGCCGCCGAGGCGATGTCCCAAAGATAAAAATTGCCGTCGAGATCGACGGAGGCCAATCGCGCCCCGTCGGGCGACCAGGAAACGCCCCAGACGCTGCCGGTATGCCCGGTCAGAACCGTGGCGGTCCAGGCGATCGCGTCCCAGACGCGAATGTCGCGATCCGCGCCGGCCGTCGCCAGATAGGCGCCATCGGGCGACCAGCCGAGGGTATAGATACCTCCGGTATGACCGCTTAGTTCCTGCAGCAATTGAACCTGCGACGCGTTGTCGGCGTCGATTACCGCATAGGCTTCACCGTTGTCGTCGTTGTCGTCGTTGTCGTCGTCGGTTTCGTTATCGTTTGAATCATCGTTGTCGTCATCGTCGCCGCAACTGGTGAAAAATAAGGAAGTGGACAGCAATAAAGTCAGAATAAATGCCGCGAAAAGCCGTTTATTCATAAACGTTCGCCTTTCTGTAGTTCGCTATCGGGGCATTGATTTATCGAGCGGGATTTGACTTTTTCAGAATATCTCGCGATTAGAGAAGTTGCAAACGAGCCACCGGTCGATCCCGCCTGAGAGTGAAGGGATGTTATTTCCTATCCTTCGAGAACCTCGCGGATTTTTCGCAAGAGATGATCGGCGGTGAACGGCTTGGGGATGTAGTTCGTTCCTTTCTCGATCACTCCGTGATGGGCAATGGCGTTTTCCGTGTAACCGGACATGAAAAGCACGCGCAGATCGGCCCGGACGGCTTGCGCCGCCTCGAATAGTTGCCTACCGTTCAATTTCGGCATGACGACGTCGGTCAGCAACAGATCGATCTGCTGATGGTCCTGCCGGATCAACGCTCGCGCTTCCTCGGGATCTTTCCGGGAAATGACCTGATAGCCCTGCTGCGACAGTACGCGTTCGGCCAGATTGCGCACGGTGTCTTCGTCCTCGACCAACAGAATGGTTTCATGCCCGCGCGGCGGCAATTCCGCCGCCGGCTTTTTACTCAACGGATCCAAATCGCCTTCGACTTTGGGCAGGTAAATCTTGAATGAGGAACCGATCCCCGGTTCCGAATAAACGTTAATGAAACCGCCGTTTTGTTTGACGATGCCGTAAACCATCGAGAGGCCCAGCCCGGTGCCCTTGCCCTTTTCCTTGGTGGTGAAAAACGGCTCGAACAGATGTTCCATCACGTTCGGCGTCATCCCCGTGCCGTTGTCGCTGACCACGAGTTGGATGTACCGGCCCGGCTTGACCTCCAGATGGTCGCGGGCATATTCCTCGTCGATCATGACGTCATTCGTCTCGATGGTCAGTACCCCGCCGTTCGGCATCGCGTCGCGCGCGTTTACCGCCAGATTGACCAATACCTGATCGATTTGTTGCGGATCGATTTTGATCGGCGCCAATTCCGAATCCGGATTGAACCTGGAAACAATGTCCTCGCCGATCAGCCGTTGCAACATTTTCATCGATTCCGTCAGCAGTTCATTCAGATCAATGATTTTCGGGACGATGACTTGCCGGCGGCTGAAAGCAAGCAATTGGGCCGTCAGCGAAACCGCTTTGTCGGCCGCTGATTTGACCTCCACCAAATCCGATCGGACGGGGTCATCCTCCTCCATTCCGGCCAGGATGATGTCGGTAAAACCGGTTATTCCCGTCAACAAATTATTGAAATCATGGGCGATGCCGCCGGCCAGGCGGCCGACCGCTTCCATTTTCTGCGCCTGCCGCAGTTGCTCCTCGCTTTGCCGAAGCTTGTCCCGCGTCCGCCAATCGCGCAGGGAAAAGCCGAGGTATTCGGCCAGGCGCCGGATGTCCTCCTGGTCTTCATCGGTATAATCCCGCTTCGCATCGGCCAGAAAGATCTGCCCCAACAGGTGGTCCTCGACGATCGCCGGCACGGCGAGAAAGTTGCGCGGCGGGCGGCTCGCCGGGGATTCCTCACCGCCGGGGAGCAGCGCCGGCGCGTTGGAATAAAAAGCCTTTTGTCGCGTGGGAGAATAACCGGTCAAACCACCGGCCTCCGAGTCCTTTTTCCAGGGAAACGTCAGCGGTGATTTCCAGTCGGTAAGCGAGGTGATCCGATCCGGCGCTGTGGCCAGGGCGATCCCGATGCTTGCATTGTTTTTCGGATCGATGGCGGAAACGAATCCGAATTCGCTTTCGGTAAGCCGGCAGGCTTGGCGCAAAATTTGCGGAACGATTCGTTCGAGGGGCGCCTCGGAAGCGAGCATTTGCGCGGACAGTTCGGCCAGTGCGGCATCCACGGCGGAGCGGCGCCGCAGTTCGTTCTCGGCCTTTTTACGGGCGGTGATGTCCTGAATAATCGTGCCGAAACGCCCTCGGCTGGCTTGAAACACCCCGACGATCAACTCGCGTCGCCAGATCTCCGAGAAAAATTCGATGGTCGCGGGTTCGCCGGTTCGGGCCACCCGGATCAGGTTGTTGAAAAACGGCGATTGCCGCGCGGCAGGGAACACTTCCGTGATCCGCCGGCCCGACAGTTCCGACAATTGCCGGCCCGAATAATCCGCGAACGTCGCGTTCGCTTCGAGCCAGATGAAATCGATCGGCTCGCCGTGCTCGTCCCAAACCGCCTCGTAAATCGCCACGCCGTTGGTCGCGTTCTCGAACAAGCTGCGGAAACGCTGCTCGCTTTCGCGCAGCGATTGAAGCAAGCGCTCTCTTTCCGTCAGCGCGCGCGCCAACCGGATATTGCCGTGACTCAAATTGGCGACCAGCCCGGCGAGCTTGGCGTAGAACGACATAATGGTTTCGACCGTCGTCCGCCGCAGGCGCGGCACCCGGTCCAGTGCGGCGAGAAATTCCTCTTCGTTGAAACCGTATTCCGCGGCTTGCCGGCGAAACGCCTCCCGATCGACGATTTCATCGTCGAAGAAAAACTGCCCGAAAAAGATGTTGCCGACGTGCTTCCCCTGAACGACGATGGGTGTCGCCAGATCCCACATGCCGTTTTTGCACCGATAAAGCCGGAATTCGCCGGCCGGAACGCCCTGCGAGAGAATGGTATCGCTCTCCGTGCAATTAATGCAGGTTTGCGGGTGAATGCGGAAAAACCTGGTGCAGATATCCTGCCACCCGCGCGCCACCAGAATATTGCCTTCCAGATCGAGAATCGCCACCAGAAAATTCGTGGCGTGAAAAAAGTCCTCCAACAGGGATTGAACCGATTCGCTGTCAATGATGTCCGAAAGGGTCAGGTCGCCCAGATCGCCTTCGGGTTCGAGAATGGCTTTCAACTTCCGGCGCACGGCGGTTTCGCTGTCGCGTAAAGCTTGCCGCGCGGCGCGTTCGGCGCTCTGGTCGCGAAAAACCAGCACTACGCCGGTCAACCCACCGTCCGCCCCGCGGATGGGTGCGCCACTGTCGGCGATCGGGCATTCCGCCCCGTTTTTCGCCACCAGGACGGCGTGATTGGCCAGGGCGACGGTCTTACCGTGCGCCAGGACCAAGCGCACCGGACTGTCCATGGTCTCGCGCGTTTCCTCGTGAATCAGGCGAAAAACTTCCTCCACCGGCTTGCCGATCGCTTCCGTGCGCGTCCAACCGGACAGGGTTTCAGCGATCGGATTCAGCGTTTCAACCCGCCCCTCGGCATCGGTGACGATGACTCCGTCGCCGACGCTCATCAAGGTAATGCGATGGCGCTCCTCGCTCTGATGCAACGCCTCGGCCGCCTCGTATTTTTCCCAGAACGCGCGAATCCGTTGGCGGCGCCAGACCAGACCGACGCCGGAGCCCATCGCCAACAGCAAAATTCCGACCAGCAGCACCACGATCCAGAGTTGTTCGCGTAGCGGCGCGAATACCTCGGCCTTGTCGATGCGCGCCACCAGGTACCAGGGAGTGCTTGGAACCGCCATCACGGCGGCAATGACCGGCATCCCCCGATAATCCGTCCCTTCGACGACGCCGCTCTTGCCCCGCACCGCCATCACGGCAGGTACGGCCGTCTCGGTCAATGGGATCCGCCGGCGCAACGCGGCGTCCGGATCGAATTTCAAAGTGTTTAAAAACAAGACGTCGGGACCATCCTGGCGAACCAGCAAGGTTTCGGCGCTTTGACTTTCCGTCGGCCAGCGTTGAATGAAGGGAAAGAGGTAGATGCTCGGATCGATCCACAAAGCCAACGCGCCCATGGGCTGACCGGGCTTCAATTCGTCAAAAAGCGGCACTAGAACCGTCAAATGAATCGGCTGTCGCAAGCTGTCCCGGTGAAAATCCAGGATTTCAATCTGCTCCGATTGGAGGACATTCAAAACGCCTTTTTGCAATTCGGAGCATACCGGGTCCTTGCTGGGCGGGGTTGAAATTAGCACCTCGCCCTGCCGATCCAGCAGGAAGATCCGCGTATAGGAATAGGCGGCGCCGACCTGGGTGAGCCACTTCATCATTTGCTGCATCGCCGCCCGGTCGGATGAATCCGTTAAAACACGCCGGGCAATGGCCGCAAACGCCTCGTTTCGGTAGAAAATGGCGCCGTCGGCCAGGCGGTCCTGATACCAATTCGTCAATTCGGCGGTTTTCAATTCGGCGATCGCCGTCAGGCGGAGTTCCACTTCGTGGCGAAAACGCTTTTCGTAGTTTTGATAATAAATATATCCGGTGGAAATGATGCCGATCCCGAGCAAAGCCACGGCCGCCAACAGCCGATACCCCGTCCGGGCGGCTTCGGGGTCATCCAATTCGATGATCGGCCAGATCCGGCGCGCTGATAAAACCGAAAGCCCCAAGCCAAGCAGGGCAAGTGACAAGGCACCGGCCATGGATGGAGGGAAAAGTCGCCCTTCATATACCTGGGGATAGCCGAAAAGATAGGCCAGAAAAAACGCGCTGCCGATCAACATTACCAGGCAGGATAACCCGAAGGCGAGAATGACGAATTTTGGTTTCGCCCCTGACCGCCAGGAAAATAACGAAAGAGCTAGCCCGAAAATCGTAAAACAAACGGCGGTGATCGCCGACATGCCACCGATCAGCACGGTGTCGCCGTTTTGTACCGTCCTGATGCTCATATGCCCGATGCCCAAATCGATATTCAACCAGGTCGCCGTCAGCAAAAAAGCAAAAAACAACGCACCCGACAATCCGGATGATCGGACGTACCATTGGGTCCAGGCGTTGTCCGGACGATGGGCCAGGGAAAAAAGGCCGATCCCGTAAAGAACCAGCAACACCCCCGTTTCCGGAGCGTGCGGAATCAGCTTAGAGTCAATGGAAGCCGACAGAGAAAAGCCGGAGAACCATCCGATCAGGACCAAACAGCCGAGAAGCGCTGTCAGGATTCCAAATATCTCCGCCGAACGATAACCTATTCGGCCTTCGCTTTTTTTTTCAATTCCCATCTGGCGCCTTCCTAGGATATTTTTTTGCTGGTGAAGAAGTCAGCTATCGATAATGAGCCATCCGAATTTACGCTATTTTCAATCGAAAAAAGCCCCCTCACCGGGAACAATAAGCTATCCCGGCATGGGAATCTTCCGCTTGTGATTTTCAATAAAAAAACCGGTTGTCGGTTGCCATTTTTATCCGAGAGCTATCACAACACGGCAAACGCACGACTGTCAAATGGGATAATAATAAGTTGTCTTGAGCGCTTCGCCCTTCGGCCTCGCGGGGGCGGCCGTCGGACGATTAACGGATCGTTTACCACGAGACGACTAGTTTGACCCGACCGCCTTTGAGTCGTCCCAAACGTCGAACAGGAACCAGAAAATCGGCCGGCCGGCATATCCGGAAAGCTCGACGAATCCGACGCCGTTCACCGGTTCGTCCTGGTTTTTACCCGTGACGCGCGACAGCCCTTCCCAATAGTTCCAGAAAATGTTCGGCACTTCCTGATCGGGCATCACGGAGGTGATCGTGACGTCGGTGCCGTAACCGGGGATTTCAAACCGCCAATTTTGCGGATACGTCGCGCCGGTCGTCGGGCTGGTCCAGGAACCAAGCGGCGTGACGATCACCTCGTCCTGCGACAAGATCGTTTGATCGCCGTCGGGGTCGACGTAGGTTCCCAGCGCCATATCGACCGCCGCCGGGTTGTGTTCCTCGCTGCGGAAGATGAAAAACATGATTTCCGCGCCGTCGTCCAGCCGCATCGAAAACCAATCCCACCCGACCAGCACGAAGGGCACGAAGTTGCCCCATTGATGGTCCATCCAGGCTTCGCCGGCCACTGCGAGCGGCGCCCCGTCCTTGAACAGCGTCCCGGCCACGTCCAACCGCGGCCGTGAATAGTAAAACGAATCGGTCGTCCGCGAACTCATCCGCACCGAACCGTTGCCGCCGTGAAAGATCGGCCCCTTGAGGTCGGTCAGGATCATCTCGATGTCGTATTCGTCCGCCGAAAACGCGATCTCGTAATTGCTGTCGTCCCAGCGATCGACCGTGGCCGTCCGGCTGATCAGGTGCAACTCACCGGGCGTTTCGTCGGCGTCATGATAGTCGAGCCAGGCTTCCTCGCGGTGCACGCCGCCCTGCAGGTCGATGATCGCCGTATTGATCGACCAGATCGGCAACCCGATCAGGGAGGTGCCGTAGAAAAAGGTGATCTCGAAACCGTACACGTTGCCGTCCTCGCCCGTCAGGTTGCCGGTCCAATACCACCATTCGACGATGGAAAGATGCGGGGTCTCGTCGATCGGCAGATCGACCAGCGTATCGAGGCATTCGCCGAAATTGCAGTATTGCATCCGCGGGCAGGCGGCGAGCGTCACCCATTGATTGCCGGCGCATTCTTCGGGCACGTCCCCTTCCCCGCAGCGCCGCTCTCCCTCGACGCACACCAGGGGCGGCGTGCTGTCGTCGTCGTTGTCGTCGTCGTCGGTCGACGAGCCGGCATCGTCGTCGGTCCCGCCGGCGGCATCGTCGTCATCGCAATGACAGTCGTTTTGTTCGCAACCGACGGTGAAAAGAGGGAAAAGGCAGAAGAGAAAGAGGACGACCCACCCAGTGCGTTTCATCGTTGTGACACCTCGTCCGACCGGATCGAGGCCCACGACGAATCAGCAGCCGCAACCCGAGTCATCGACATTGTTTTCCTCGTCGTCCGTGGCGGCCCGATCGCTATCGTCGTTGTCGTCGTCGTCATCATCGTCATCAACGGCGTCGTCGTCCGTTGCCGCCGACACGGTCACCGCCAGATCCCGCCACGCCCAGCCGTTCGCGCCGCGCACGGTAAGCAGCGCATGATATACGCCGGGATGGGTCGGGGTCCAGACCACTTCCCTTTCTCGTACCGAGGCCCCGGGCAAGCCGAAAATCGCGGGCGAACCGTCGGGAGAGGGCGAGTACGACCACGCTTCGCCCTGTCGGGCGGTCATCGTTTCCGGGTCCACGATGACCGGAGCGACAAAGCCGAACGGGACGAGATCGCCGCGCGCGACCCGGCTTTTGAACAAAGCCGTAACCAGCACACTGAGTTGATAGCGGTCCTTCGAACCGGCCAGCAGATAATGATCGGCCATTTGGCTTGCCGCGTCGGCCGGTTCGCCCGCGTAGCGATTTCCAGCCATGGTCAAGGTGGATAAAAGAGCATAGCCCTCGTGAAAAAGGCGATCGGCCGGGAACATCAAATCATCCACCAACAACGGATCCAAGCCGCTGTGATGCAGTTCGTCCCGCGCGACCGCCAGGCGAGCCGCGACGTTCAGCAGCGCGCCGCCCGCCGCGAGGATTGGATCGACGTCGCCTGCCTCCATCACCGCGACGAAGCGATCCATCCAAGCTTCCATCAGCGGATAGATCGGCTCGTCCCAGATGGACACGCCGGCAAAACCGTACCAGGTTTGCGCCTGGTTCAACGCCAGATCCCGATCGCTCGCCGCATCGGCTTCCAAACGGGCGTTTCTCCGCAAAGCGGCTTCCGGATCGTACGCCGCCGGGTCGCGCAGATATTCCGCATAGGTGCCCAGCATCAGCCGATCCGCCGAGCCGAGGATCATCGGATTGGCCACGATGCCGGTCACCGCCCCGACCAGATCGGCGGCGCGGTTGTGATAGGGAGCCAGATAAACCCTGCCCCAGAAGCCGTCGCCGCCGTCGGTGGCATGCATATTTTCCCAGATCGCGGGCTTGCGGCCGGTCAACGCGGTGACCTCGGCCAGGTCGGCCGCGCTCAGGGTCGGGCTGGACGTGCCGGTGCCGGTCCACATGACGACGATGTCGGGATCGAGATCGGCCAGTACCGCCAGGTATTCGGCGCCGCCCGGCCAATCGTTCTGCCGGGACGTGGAATAGACCGTCGGCACAAACCAGAGGGAAATCTCCTCGCCGGCTTGACTCGAAAGTCGATCCTTGAGCCAATTGGCCAGTTGCACGTGTTCCGCCGCCAACGCGCCGTCGATCGGCCGCGCCAGGTCGCCCTCGATATCGTCGAACAGCAGCGTGAAATGGCGCACGCCGCCCGCGGCGAATTCCGCCAACTTGGCAAGGAGAATTTCCGGGTCGTCACTTTCCATGTCCAGGTCTTTTCCCGGGCTGATGCCGTAGGAGAAAGTCACGCCGACCATGGCGCCCAGTTGATTGAGCTCGAAAAAACGAGCCATCGCGCCGGAATCGTAGGATTCGCGCCAGTTGTCGCGATGCAACGGATCGTTTTTCGGCGCGTAGATATACAGCCCGAGGCCGAGACGGGAAAGAAAGCGCAGCATGGCCCGGCGTTCATCGTGCGACCAGGGCCGGCCGTAAAAGCCCTCGACCACCCCGCTATCGGCCAACCGCGGCGCCGAACGCGCCTCGATCGGCAGATACCACGGCTCGCCGGTATCGCCGTCCTCGGCCACCGGAACCGCCGCCAGATAGCCCGACGTCGCCGGTTTCGGAATTCGTTCGGCCAACGAGATCACATCGCGATCGACGAGATTAGCGTCATCGGGAGTCTGCCCATCCGTTTGGACATAGTGGATTTCGAGGTGATGCACACTGTCCCCGACGGGTGTCCAGTGCAGCCGATAATCGTCTCCGAGGTCCTCCAGAGTAGGCTGGTCGATCTCCGGCTCTTCCGTCGCCGGCGCGCCAAACACCTGAAATTCAGTGAGCACGGCCGGGCCGGGATCGATCAAGGAAAGCCGGACACAATATCCTCGCACCGGTTCATCCAACACCAATTCCGCCTGCCCGTTCGGCCACTCGACGCTTTCCCGTTCGGGACCGCCGCAATAGTCGTAAATCGTCAAGGCGACCGGACCCACGGGCGCTTTTTCCCAATCCGCCGTCAGGCGTTCCAACAATGGGGCCCGGCGGCTGACGGGCGCAAAGTCGATCCAAAGCGTCTGCCGGCCGTCCGGCGCCGGTTTCCAGCCGGTTTCCGGATCGCCATCGCGGATCGTGGCCGGCGCATCCTCGGTTTCCCGCGGCCAGAGCAGAAAAAAGGTGTCGCGCGTGTCCGAGGCGGTCAGCCGCGCATAGGGCATGAGGTCGAACGGTTCGGCCGAAACCGTCGAAACCGCCGGCCAGAAAGCCAGCCAGGCGAACACCAGCCAAATTTTACGCATGAAAAACCCTTTCGGCGTTCACCGGCCGCGATTGCTCCGTTACCAGCCGCAGCCGCCGACCGAATCGTCGTCATCGTCGGCAGCCGCTTGATCGTCATTGTCGTTGTCGTCGTCGGCCGCATCGTCGTCGGCCGCATCGTCGTCGGTCGTGTCGTCGTCGACCGGTTCCTCTTCATCCACATAATCGTCGGGAACGGGACCCAGGCCGCCGAACTCGTAGTACACGCGATAGGCCTCCCGCAGCACTTCCGCCGCCGGCTTCCAGGTCGTTCGATCCATGTGGATGATCCCCATGGATTGCAGATACGGCGCAATGAATTCCGGCAAGCCGTTTTTCGTGAACCAGTTGAAGACACAGAACCACGTTACCGCGGCGAGGCGGCCGTTCGGGCGGACGTTGCCCTGCGGATCGAGCGCCGCGGTTTCGGTGAACGCCTGCCAGGTGCCGCCGAACAGATCCACTTGTTCCTGCGCATTGCTGTCGTCGGCCTCGGACCAGGCCCCGTACTCGGTGGAAACGATCGGCAGCTCCGGTTTTTCCTGGGCGTGCTGCAGAATGAACTCCTTGGTTTCGGCGTACTGATCGTCGCCGTAGAAAACACCGTAATAAGTCGTCCAGCCCGCAACGTCGAGCGGTTCCTCCGTCGACAGGCTCAGGCGCCAGTTCTGGGCGGCCGGCGACTGGGTCAGCATCCGTCCGTCGTCGAGGTGAGTGTGGAAGTCGTCGGCGATTCGCTGGTTGTAAGCCGTGTTGGCGTAGGCGAAAACGAACGGGCACTCGTTCGATAGGCTCCAGAGGATGATTGAAGGACGGTTCGCGCCCGCCAGCGCCATTTCCCGGAACATCTGATCGGCGATGCGTCGTTCGTCCTGCCGGCTCCAATTCCAACTGAAAAACCAATAAACCGGAATTTCTTCCATCACCGCCAGGCCGAGGCGATCGGCCAGCACGTAAGTATAAGGGTGATTCGGATAATGCCCGGTGCGCAGGAACAATACGTTCAACTCGCGGATGAGCTGCAAGTCGTCGCGAATTTTCTCCCACGTCGCGCTTCGGCCGCTGTCCGGCCAATCCTCGTGGCGGGCGATGCCCGGCAAAAACGCCACGCGCCCGTTGAGCCGCAACTGGCCGTTTTCGCGCGTGACGGTGCGTACGCCGAACTGGTTGTAATGCACGTCGATGAAGCTTCCGGCGCGCGCCGTCGTTTCCATCACATAGAGGAAGGGGCCCTTCGGCGTCCACCGCAATGGCGCGACGATCCGCACGGAAAATTTCGCCACCCCCAAACCGCCTGCCGGAACCTGCACGGTGGCGGCATCCTCGCCTTCCAGGTAGGCGGGCTTGCCGATGATCGCGGCCGGATGCGGGTCGTTCAGATAGCCCGGCGCCGTCGGATCGACGTGATAGGGTTGCAGGCTCACCGTCACGCTTTGCGCGGCCGCGGTCTTGTTTTCGACGACCACTTTGACATCCAGCGTGCCGTTGTAGTCGCGCGGAATGATGTCGGCACGCACCACTTGGAGCGGCGGCGCGCTTTCCAGGTAGAGATCCTGGATGATGCCCGTGTAATCCCACCAGTCCATCGCGATCCACGCCGGCACTGCGTCCTGCCGGATGCCGGGGAACGGTTTATCGATCCGCACGGCGATGAAGTTTTCGGCGCCGTAGTCGAGGTAGGCCGAGACATCGAAGGCGAACGGCGTATAGCCGCCCTCGTGAACGCCGACGTACTGGCCGTTGATCCACAAATCGAAAATATAGTTGGCGCCGAGGCTGATCAACCGATTGATGTTGCCCTGCCAGGTTTCCGGAACGAAGACCGAGCGGCGATACCAGACGCCGCCGTGGAACGGCTCGGGAGGGTTCGACTCATCGCCCGGCATGTAGCTTTCGACCATCGGCAGCTTTTTACCAAGCCAGGCCGAATCGTCGTAACCCGGCAGATGCCGGCCGTCGCCTTCGGCCTCGATCGCCTGTAAAGTCTCGCCGTTTCGAGCGGCGAAGGACAAATCATGATTCAGCGTCAGGCGTTCCTTTTTCCAGTAGCCGCCGAGGTTGATCGTCGGATGATCCTGAAGCTCGAAATCCGGAACCGGACTGCCCCATTGCAACGCCACCGGTGCGCCGTTGATCTGGACCCATTCCAGGGTTGCTTTCAAGCTGCCGACCTCACCGGCCCAACCTGAAATGGGCGATAAAAAAATGAAAATCGACCAGGCGATACCACAGAAGAACAAGAATGGGTGAGCCGCATTTCGAAAATGTCGGAAAAATTTTTTCATGATTTTCCCCTCGACTTGAAAGAGCGGGTAAATGGGCCGGTCGGCGATTGTCCGGCTACCGTCATTGCACTATCGACAAGGTACCGAAGCCGATCCGCTGCGTCAAGAAATATGGCACTGAGTGCAATATTTTTTAAATTGAGACCCTCCTTCAATAAATAAACCCATTTTCGATAAGCATTTTACCGGTTTTTATCAATTCCGCCGCTGGACTCCGCGATCACTTGTTGGCCGAAAAATTGGGAAATATTCATTTACCGCTTATGAAAATCAACATTCGTTCCGATGAAAAATTTAGAATGCAACAAGATAAATTTGACCGAATCATTGAAGATAGTGAAGCGCAGTTCGCGTTAGAGCGGGCGATACGCGAAAGAGCGATCATCCGGCTGTTCATTCATCCGACCATCGCCCCACTGCGCGGGAATTTCGTCGGATTTCTGCACGACCAACTGTTGATCGACAATTTGGAGCCGAAAAAGCGGATTCGCGAACTGACCAAGGATTTGCAGATCGAAGCTCATTTCTGGCTGGATCGCCTGGGATATTGCACCTTCCCAACCCGATTTCTCGGCAAGGTCGGCACGGCGGAACAATATCTGGTCCAGAGCATGAAGTCGATTCGGGTGATACAGCGCCGTGACGCCCTCCGGGTCATTCCGGCCAAGACCTTGCCCGCCGTCTGCCTCAGCCTGAACGGCAAACCCTGTGAAGAAAAAACCATCGTCGAAAACGTGAGCATCACCGGGCTTTGCCTGAGTTTCGTCAAATCGCCCGCCATTCGCGTCGGGGCCATCCTGCCGAAAATCCAGTTGCTGCTGAATCAAGAGGACTACATCACCCTGCACGCCACCGTGCGCGCCAAGTATCATGGAGCGGGAGGGCGTTATTTTCTCGGCCTGGAATGGCTGAACGTCGACGCCGTGCAATTGAAAATGATTCAGAGCTATGTTCTGGGATGTCAAAGGCGCGAACTGCAGAATCGGTTGTAACGGCCGGTCAAATCTTTCCCAACACTTCTTTTTCCCGTTGATTCAAGCGGTAAATAAAGGCCAGCACCTCGGCAACCGCCTGGTACAGCGCGGGAGGAATGGCGGTATCGACCGGCAGCTTGGCCAGGGCGGCGGCCAGGTCGGGGTCTTCGCGGAGCGGCACGCCGGCGGCGATCGCCCGCTCGATGATTTTTTCGGCGACGACGCCCAATCCCTTGGCGGTCAGGCGCGGGGCCTGATCTTTTTCGGGATCGTAGCGGATCGCCGCCGCGACTTTCCGTTTGGTTTTTTCCGTTTCCTTGCTCATGCCTTGACGCTCAGCAATTTCTTCTCGCCGCCGGTGAAAAACAATTCTTCCGCCGTGGGCACGGGTTGCAGATCGAGGCCGACCCGGACCGCCAGATTCGGCTCCAGTCCGGCCTTGCTTAAATCCGCCTGCAGTTCCGGCAAGGCTTCTTCGACCAAAGCCGCGGTTTTTTCCCGCTCGGCATAGATGCCGACCTGCACCTGCTTTTTCAATACAGTGATCTGCGCGCGGATTTCTCCCAGTTGCGACAGGCGCAAGCGAATCAAGGCGGTGCTGACTTCCGGGTCGCGGGGCGCGGCGTCCTTTCCGCCCTCCCCCTGCTTTTTATAGATCCACAACTCTGTCGGCTGGGGCTCGCCCTGGAAAACGAAGGGAATTTGCAGGTGCACCGGCAAACCGCGCGATTCGAACAAGGCGTTCAACCCGCGAAACAAGGCGATCTGCTCTTTCAGTCCGCCGACCAACTGGGTCAGCTTTTCGGTGTCCTCGGGCGCCAGATTTTGGTTTTCGCGCAACAGATTCAGGTAATCGTCCTTGGACGCCGAGAGAATTTTGTCCAGCAGGCCGGGCAGGTTTTTGCCGAGAAATTCGCGGATGCGCTCGCCCATTTTCAGCGGCGCGAGCCCCATCGTCACCGCCAGCATTTGCAGTTTCTCGGCCAATCCGGTGTCGGCCTGAAACAGATCGCCGAGCATCTGGGAGAGCCGCGAATACAGCTCGGCCAAGCCGGTTTTGGCGCCGGCGAAACCGTCCAGCAGCGAGCCGGTCAGCAATTGAACGAGGGCCTGATTTCGATCCGCCAAACCCGGCAGACGCACCCGCAGCAAACGCATCAAGGATTCTTCCTGGGACGTATCTTCCGTGGCGACCCGTTGCAAGATGAAATTCCGCCCGTCTTGATTGACCTGGACCTCGATGCGCCCGCCGATCGGAAATTCGCCGTTGGCCTGGGCGGTCACCGCCGCGCCTTTGATCTCCAGCATGACCTTGCCGCCGCCGAAATTTTCGAGCACCAGCACCGACAACCGCTGACCCGGCGTCAAGGTTTGCAGAACATCATGGCGACGAGGAATAAAGGACAAGCCGGGCCGGATAACCGACCCTGCCTTGGAGGTTGGTTTGAGACTGACTTTTTCCGGCATTTAAATGGTCAGGTTAATATGCTTATACCCGCCGGAGCGAGCCGCGGACATCTTCTCGTCTCCCTCGGCCGGTTCCAGCTCGGATTCGTTTCCGGAAGCGCGTTTGCGGGGTTTTTGGCGGCGTTCCTCGCCCTTCTTCCGTTCCCGGACTTTTTCTTCTTCCTGAGTGGTCGAAACCGTGGTGCGGCGCAGGTTTTCGTCCCGCAAGGCTTGCGCCTCCGCCTGCTTTTGATGGAGGTCGACCTGCATTTGCTGGACGTTGGCCACGCGATCCACGATGGCGCTAGCGGCGATGGAATTGACTAAGCCGACGGGACTCATTTTCCACCAACTCCTTTCCGACCTTCACCCTCTCCCGCGACCGATCGCCCGCGACCACAACCCTGTTGACATCCATTTTCAGATTCGCTTCTCGCGAATCTTATACCCCTATTTCAGTTATCGGTGTTTTCAGAAGGATTAATTAGCGCTTTCCGAAAAAAATCAGCCTCGATTTAATCTTTTTTTATTGAATTTTTCAACACTCAACCCAACAAGAATTGCAAATCGAAATATCCGGCGAAAAACCGGCGGTGCGGATCACCGCTGTTTATTCTTCCGCCAAAATCGGCCAACCGCGCCGGAGAGCTTCCGCGCGCAACGGCCGCGACGGACGGATGACCACCGGATGGCCGACCGATTCCAACAGCGGCAGGTCGGAATGATGGTCGGCATAGGCAAACGAGGCGCGCAGGTCGATTCCCTCTTCGTGTGCCAGCGATTCGGCCGCGGTTTTCTTGTGCTTTCCTAAAAACAGCGGCCCGACCGAACGGCCGGTCAGGAAACCGGCATCATCCTCCGCCAGGCGGGAACAGATCACGCGATTAAAGTCGAGTTCGCGGCCGAACCATTCGACATAGTAATCGACCGACGCCGAAAGAAGCACCAGGTAATGACCCGCCCGGCGATGCTCCTCGATTTTCGCCAGAATGATCGGCGAAAGATAAGGCTTCAGGTATTTCTCACAGTATTCCTGGGCGCCGGCCGTGAACTCCGCCAACCGCCGGCCTTTATAAAAACGCAGGCACAATTCGGAAATGGCTTCCATCGAGAGCCAATCGCGACGGTAAAGTTGTCCCGCGACGGCCACTTTCAAAAGGTAGCCCGCCGATATTTCGCGCCTTTCCCATAAATACCGGAAGCCGATCGAGGCGCTGTCGACGCGCAAGAGAGTTTTATCGAAATCGAAGAAGGCGGCGATTTTCATGATCTTGCCGATACCCCGTCGACAAGGCTGATTTCGGGTGAAATCAATTCACGTAACCCAACGAACGCAACCGCTTGGAAAGCTGATCGTTCATCTTCACTTGATTTTCGGTTTTCAATCGCCGGCGCAGATCATTCAGCCGGACATTGGTTTGCGCGATTTCTCGCTCCATCCGTTCGGTCGCCTGGGTTTGCGCGGCGGATAAATCGTCTTGCTCCCGGGGATCCCGGCGCAGATCGTACAACGCCGTGAATTTCTCGGTGGGATTCACAAAATGATGATATTTGAGCTGATCGGCGGCAATCGACACCGTCCAGTTGCCGCGGGTCTGTTCCCGGCCTTGCGGCTGGCCCATGCGCGTTTCGGCCAGCAAGCGACGGTCCGGCAGCGCTTCTCCTTTGACGATGGCGCTGGCCAGGCTGATGCCGTTGTTCTCCGGCAGCGACTTTTTCGCGGCGACCAGTTCCAGAATCGTATTGGGCAAGTCGACCAGACTAACCGGCGGCGCGAACCGCGACGCTTTGCTTTTCAACCAGGGGATCCGCATGATCAGCGGCACGTGAATCGTTTCCTGCCAGCACTGGACCAGGTGCGCGCGGCCGCCGTGCTCGAGAAACTCCTCGCCGTGATCGGAGGTCAGGACCACCAGCGTATTCTCGCGCAGACCCATCTGATCCAGTTCCGCGAGAAACGCGCCGATCGCCTCGTCGGTCGCGCGGATTTCGCCGTCGTACAGCGCCACGATGTGCCGCAAGTCGCGCGGATCCATTCCCGGAACCATGTCCGTCCGTTCGCGAATGTTGAAGCCGTCCACGGTTCCCGAATAATCCGGGTCGAACAAATCCACGTATTTTTTCGCCGGATTGTAGGGATGATGCGGATCCCAATAATGCAGGAAAAGGAAAAACGGCCCTTTTTTCAAGCTCCGCAAATACTGCAAACCGCGACGCGTCACCTCGCCCGCCGTCGACGCGTTCGGGTCATCCAGGCCGTCGATCAATTCCGTGTCGTAAACGTCGAACCCCTGCTGGAAGTTGTACATCGTGTCCAGGAAAGGAGCGCAAACCACGCCGCCGGTCCGATAACCGCTGTCTTTCAAGACTTCCGCCAAGGTCACCGCGCCCAAGGGCAATGACTTGTTGACCAGGTCCGCGCCGTGGCCGCGCGGGTACAGGCCGGTGAAAATCGAGGCATGGCTGGGCAAGGTCCAGGGAGAACTGGCATAAGCCTGTTCGAAAACCACGCCTTCCGCCGCCAACCGATCGACGGCCGGCGTCGTCGGCGGCTGGTAACCGTAGCAGCCGACGTGATCGGCGCGCAAGGTATCGACGCTGATCAGCACGACGTTGCGATAGGAAGAATCGGCTAACGGGTTGCAGCCGGCGAGCCAGAAAACAGCGGTTGTCAGCGTGGTGAGAAACCGGATCAACTTGACGAGGTAAGTGCTCATGGGATGGGAAAGATCTTCCTTGTCGGAAGTTGACTAGTGAACCCGTTACAGCAGATCATCGGCGTCATTCTGCAAAACCCGGCGCAGCTTGGTCTTCAGGTGAATGACCGCTTTGTTGTGAATCTGGCTGACCCGGCTTTCGGTGATGCCGAGCACCAGGCCGATTTCCTTCATCGTCAATTCGTCGAAATAGTACATGGAGATGACGAAGCGCTCGTTTTTCGGCAGGTCGTCGATGGCCTGCGCGAGGAAATCGCGGACGTCTTGCAGGTTGAGCAGGCTGATCAGGTTTTCGGAGTGCGGTTCCTTGAAGTATTCGAGCGCGTTGCGGCGCTGGCCGGAATTGGAGGTATAGCCCAGGTCCTCGAAGGAAATCAGGCTGACGCCGCTGGCCTTGCCGAGCAGTTCCTGGAACTCCTTCAGCGGGACGCCCATTTCCTTGGCCAGCTCGTCGTCGGTCGCCGGCCGCTTGTTGCGGTTTTCCAGCTCTTCCATGGCCTTTTGCATCGCGTGAAGCTTCTGGCGAATGGAACGCGGCACCCAATCGAGGCTGCGCAATTCGTCGAGGATCGCGCCGCGGATGCGGAATTCGGCATAGGTTTCGAATTTGATGTCGCGTGACGGATCGAATTTATCGATGGCGTCGATCAGGCCGAGGATGCCGGTGTTGATCAGATCGCCCAGTTCGATTTGCGGGGGCAGGCGGCGGATGATGCGGCTGGCGACCAGTTTCACCAGGGGCATGTAGTGGTGAATCAGCCGATCGCGCATACGGATGCGTTCGGTCGCCGGAGCGTCCTTGTATTCGCGGATGTCGACTTCGGTTACTTCAGCCATAATTTTTCGTACGCCAGCCCACCGATGAATCCCGCCACGCCGAACCCGGCCGTCGCCAGCGCGGTTCGCTCAATCACCGCCCATAGCGGCAAACCATGCACCGCTCCGGTGACCAGCGTGAGCAGGCAAGCCAATAAGGATATTCCCGCGATAAACTTTTTTGTCGCCGTACGCATCTAGCTTTTCGAGTTCTTGCCTTACCCGGCCCGGAGTACATGCCGCCAGAGAAACTGAATGTTCCCCTTCGGCGACTTCGGGATTTCCATTTCTAACATGTTTTGGGCCAGCTTGGCAAAGGTCTTTGCGGCGGGCGAATTGGGGAAAGCATCCAGAATCGGCGTCTGTTTTTGGACGGCCTTGGTGAGGTTGGGATCATGCGGCACCCAACCGAGAAAATCGATGGAAATATCCAAAAACCGGTTCGCGACCTTGGCCAAATGACGGTAAACATCCAGGCCCTGCTTTTCGTCACGCACCATGTTGACCAACAAATGAAAGCGCTTTTCTTGGTAGCGGGTCGACAACACCTTCATCAGCGCGTAGGCGTCGGTCATGCTGGTCGGTTCCGGAGTGACGACCACCACGATCTGCTGGGCCACCACGTTGAAGTACATGACGTTCGGCCCGATCCCCGCCCCGGTATCCAGGATCATCACGTCCAGGTCGATTTCCCAGTTTTCGAACTGGGCCACCAGATCCAACCGCTCGCTCTCCGTCAGTTCCGGGACCTCGTCGACGCCGCTCGAAGCCGGCAGAATCAGCAGGCCCCCCGGCCCCTCGACGATCACATCTTGAATCCGCTTTTCACCGGTCAGCACATGTTGGATCGTGTACTGCGGTTTCAAGCCCAGGACCACGTCGATATTGGCCAGCCCCAGATCGGTATCGAAGATCAGCACCTTCCGCTGCAGGCGGGACAGAGCGATCCCCAGGTTCGCGGCGACGTTGGTCTTGCCCACGCCGCCCTTGCCCGAGGTGATCGAAATCACGCGCACCGGCCGGCCTTCCACCGCCGGCACCCGCTCGTCCACGGCTTTCTCCCGATGTTCCTGAGCCTTTTTTCGCAGCAGTTCGGCTTGATCCACCTGTACAGTGCCTTTCGTCCTCAGACTTGCGCGGCCACGTCCAGCAACAGATCCGCGACCCGCTCGGGCGTCGCTTCCTCGATATCGTCCGGCACGTTCTGTCCGACCGTGAAGTACGAACAGGGAATGCGCGTCTGTTGCATCAGGTTGTACAGATTACCAAAATTATTGGCTTCGTCCAACTTGGAAACGATCAGGCTGGCGATGGGCAGGGCGCTATAGCGATCGACGATGTCCCGCAGGTCCTCCGCGGCGGTCGTGGCGGCCAGGATCAGGTGCACATCCATGGCGATGCCGGTCTGGTGGAATTTGACCAGCTCGCCCATCATCCGCATGTCCTTCGGGCTGGCGCCCGCGGTGTCGATGAACAGCGTGTCCTTGTCGGCGTGCTTGAGCGCGGCTTGCGCCAGATCGGCGTCGCTCATGCAGACTTCCACCGGGACGTTCAAAATGCGGGCGTAGGTGCGAAGCTGATCCACCGCGGAGATTCGAAACGTATCGACTGTCAGCAGGGCGACCGAGCGGTTCATCTCGAACACCTGGCGCGCGGCCAGTTTGGCGATCGTGGTGGTTTTGCCGACGCCGGTCGGCCCGATGATCATGTGGATCTGCTGATCGCGGCCGGGGGCGAAAGGGGTGGCCGTGCGGATGTGATCCATCACGGCGGCGGCGAGATATTCCAGGCCGTAGACGTCCGGGGCCAGCGACCGGCTTGAAAGTTGGCGGCTGGTCAGTTCGATCAATTCCTTGGCATAGACCGGGGCGATCCCGGCCTTGAGCAACCGCTCGTAACCGGCGCTCAGCGCCCCTTCAAAAGCCAATTCGGGCGGCACGGAACCGCCGTTGGCGTCGTCGAGCAGCGCTTGCAGGTGATCGAGGCCTTTGGCGAAATTTTCCAGCCGCACGGCGATGTTTTCCGGGTTCAGATTCCGCTGGATTTCCTCCAACCGGCCCGAAAGCGCGGTCAATTCGGCGATCAGCCGGCTCAAATTGGCTTCCTGGGAAAGCGCCGGCCTGCCGCCTCCGGTAAACGGCAGCGCCTTGGCGCCGGCCTCGACCGGCCGACTCTCCGTTGCCGCCAATTCGGCGGCCGCGGCCGGTTGCGCGGTATCTTTGGAGGCGGTAACTTCGAGAGCCGCGCGGCCGTTTTTACCCTTGATGGTTCGAATCGACATGATGACCGCGTCGGGGCCCATTTCGCTTTTGACCGCCAGGATGGCTTCGCGAATGTGACCGACCGTGAACTTCCGAATTTGCATGGCTTACACCCCCAGCACGCCGAGCGAATAGATCTTGGCCTTGGGATCGATCTCGTTGTGCGACAACACCGTCACGCCCGGAACGAACTTGTCGATGAAGCGTTTGAAATGGCCGCGAATCAGCGGCGAGGTCAACAGAATCGGCCGCGCCCCGACCTCGTTGAACCGCTCGAACGATTTCTCGACCGCGGAAATGATCCGCTGGGCCAATTCGGGGTTCAGGGCCAGGTAGGAGCCTTGCTCGGTGTGATTGACGGCGTCGGACAGCGACTGTTCCAGGCGGCTGTCGAAGGTCATCAAGGTCATCGACCCGTCCTCGTTGATGTACTGCGACGTGATGGCGCGGCCCAGCGACTGGCGGGCGTACTCGGTCAGCACGTCCGGATCCCGGGTCAGGTGCCCGTAATCGGCCAGCGTCTCCACGATCGTCAGCAAGTCGCGAATGGAAACCTCCTCGCGCAACAGATTCTTCAGCACCTTCTGCACCACACCCAGAGCTAGCAAGTTTGGGACCAACTCATCGACGACTTTCGAATAATTCTTCTTGAGGTTCTCCAGCAGGTGCGACACCTCCTGCCGACCGAGCAACTCATAGCTGTGAACCCTAAAGATTTCCGATAGATGCGTGGTGATGACCGTCGACAAATCGACCACCGTGTAACCGGCGAATTGCGCCTGCTCGCGATCGCGTTTGCGAATCCACACCGCCGGCAGGCCGAAAGCCGGTTCGACCGTCGGAATTCCGTCGATCGGCTTGTCAACGGTACCGGGGTCCATGGCCAGGAGCCGGTCGGGCATCAGGTCGCCGGAACCGACCTCGATTCCCTTGATCAGAATCCGGTATTGGCCGGGTTTGAGCTGCAAATTGTCGCGAATGTGGATCGGCGGCACGATCACGCCCATGCGCTGGGCGTATTGCTTGCGGATCGCCCGGATCTTGTCGAGCAATTCGCCGCCGGCGTCGGTATCGACCAGATTGATCAATCCGTATCCGACCTCGAGCTCGATCAAGTCCATGGAGAGGACTTCCTCCAGGGTTTCCGGTTGCACGGACGGTTCCGCCATCGCCGGCGGCGCTTCCTCAATGGCTTTTTTCGCCGCCTGGGTCTGCAAGCCCAGCAACAGCACCGCTCCCGACAACAGGCTGAACGGCAGGAAGGGCATTCCCGGGACGAAGGCGAAGAAAGCCAGGATGCCCGAGGCGATGAACAGGACCTTGGCCCGGCCGATCAACTGCCCGCCGATGTCGCCCGCCAGGTCGGCGCTGCCGCTGGCCCGGGTGACGATGATGCCGGCGCCGGTGGAGACAATCAGGGCCGGGATCTGGGTGAC
>JAAYVF010000013.1 GCA_012517325.1 Myxococcales bacterium
AGGGGCAGCTGCCCCTCCAGGACGCAGACCAGCAACCTCATCCGCTGTAACTCCTTGGGAGTCATCGAAATCATGTCCTTCTTCATGGGGGACATAATCGCTAAGCAGTTACAGGGGACAAAGTCGCTAAGCTAATACAAACCGGAGGCGCGGTCTTTACAAAAACCGGCCGCAATCCTAGACTTCCTACGCCGTTTCATTATTCACAACGGATCCTGTTTCGCGCTCGGCCGATTGCTCAAAAAACGGCGCCGGGCCGACTGATCAACATCGGACCCTTCAGGGTTCGGTCCATCTTGTAAGGAGAGGATGCAATGAACGTTCCGGGCGATCTTCGTTTCACCAAAGACCACGAATGGGTGCGTGTCCAGGGCGATGCGGCGGTCATCGGGGTGACCGATTACGCGCAGGACGCCTTGGGCGACGTGGTCTTTATCGAATTGCCGGAAGTGGGCGCCACCTTCGGCGCCGGCGACGCGCTGGGCGTCGTCGAATCGGTCAAGGCGGCCAGCGACGTTTATTCGCCGGTCAGCGGTGAAGTACTCGCCGTGAACGAGACTCTCGTGGACGCTCCCGAAACGGTCAACCGCGACCCGTACGGCGAGGCCTGGATGGTGAAAATCCGTCTTTCCAACCCCGCCGAACTTGACGACCTGATGGATGCGGCGGCCTATCAAGCCCTGCTCGACGAAATTAAAAAGTAATCCACCATCCGGGGTAGGAAATACCATGATGCGTTACATACCGCAGACCGCGGGTGATGTGTCGCGCCTCCTGGAGGCCGTCGGTGTCGCCCGGGTCGAAGAATTGTTCGCTTCGCTGCCGGCCGCGGCGCGTCTGGCGGGCGAGCTCGACTTGCCCGCGCCACTGGCCGAGAGCGAGTTGCAGGCGCACCTGGGCGCGCTGGCGGCCGCCGGCCCGACCGGGCCCTGTTTCGCGGGCGGCGGCGCTTACCGCCATTACATTCCCGCAGCGTCGGATCACCTGCTGCGCCGTAGCGAGATTTACACCGCCTATACGCCCTATCAGCCGGAAATCAGCCAAGGTACGCTGCAGATCATTTTCGAATTTCAGACGATGATCGCCCGCCTGCTCGGGCTGGAAGTCGCCAACGCCAGCATGTACGACGGCGCGACGGCGGTCGCCGAGGCCGCGCTGATGATCAAGCGCGTCGCCAAGCACGACCGGCTGATCGTTTCGGCCGGGCTGCATCCACAATACCTGGAAACCCTGCGGACCTACCTCAAGTGGACGACGCTGCGGATCGAAATCGCGCCGCTGGGCGCCGACGGCCGCACCGATTACGAGGCGCTGGCCGGCCGGATCGACGACCAGACGGGCGGAGTGCTCGTGCAGTCGCCCAACTACCTGGGCGTCATCGAGGACACGCGGCGCGTCGGCGCGCTGGTGAAAGGCAAGACGACTCGCTTCATCCACGCCTTCACCGAACCGCTCGCCTTCGGGCTCATCGCCAGCCCGGGCGAAAGCGGCGCGCATATCGCCTGCGGCGAAGGCCAATCGCTGGGTGTGCCGATCTCGTTCGGCGGCCCCGGCCTCGGCCTGTTCGCCACCAACCCCAAGGACATGCGCGCCATGCCCGGCCGCGTCTGCGGCGAAAGCGTTGATCACGACGGCAAACGCGCGTTCTGCCTGACGATGGCCACCCGCGAACAGCACATCCGCCGCGAAAAAGCGACGAGCAACATCTGCACCAACAACGGTTTGATGGCGACCGCGGCCACGATCTACATGGCCCTGATGGGCCGCGAGGGCCTGCGGGAAACGGCCCAGCTCAACCACGCCAAGGCCGAGTACCTCAAGGGCAGGCTCGCCGCTGTCGGCACACTGCCGTTCGCGGCGCCGACCTTCAACGAATTCGCCTGGATTCCGAAGCGGCCGGCGACCGAGGTATTGGCCGCGCTGGGCGAAGCCGGGATGATCGGCGGCCTGCCGCTCGCCGGTTTCGCGCCGGGCCTCGAAAACGCCGTCTTGACCTGCGCCACCGAACTGAACACGCGCGAGGAGATCGATCGCTATGTCGAAATCGTACGGTCCCTGTGACACTCCCGGCTCGCGCGGCCTGGCGCTGTGCGAACCGACGCTTTTTGAACGGTCCACTCCCGGCCGCGTCGGCTACAGCCTGCCGGCGCTCGACGTGCCCGCGCCCGCCGAGTTGCCCGCCGAGCTGCGCCGCGCAACGCCGGCCGCCTGGCCCGAACTGAGCGAGGTCGAAACGTTCCGCCACTTCGTGCGCCTGTCGCAATACAACTACGGCGTGGACAGCGGCCTCTACCCGCTCGGCTCGTGCACGATGAAGTACAACCCCAAGATCAACGAGGATCTGGCGCGGCTGCCCGGCTTCGCCCTGGCCCACCCGAGCGTGCCGCACCAGGGCGCCTGGCGCCTGATTCACGAACTGGAAAGCTACCTGGCTGAAATCGCCGGGATGGACGCGGTCACCTGCCAGCCCGCCGCGGGCGCGCACGGCGAGTTGACCGGCATGATGCTCATCCGCGCCTACCACGAGGCGCGCGGCCAGAACCGCACCAAGGTGCTGATTCCCGACACCGCGCACGGCACCAATCCGGCCTCGGCCGCGATCTGCAACTACGAGGTCGTGCCGGTGCCCTCGGGTCCCGACGGCATCCTGACCGTGGAAAACGTGGCGGCGTTGATGGACCAGCAGGTCGCCGCGATCATGATCACCAACCCGAACACGCTGGGCTTGTTCGAGAGCAACATCGAGGCGATCGCCCGCCTGGTGCACGATCGCGGCGGTCTGGTCTACATGGACGGCGCCAACCTCAACGCCATCCTGGGCATCGCGCGGCCCGGCGATTTCGGCGTCGACGTGCTGCACTTCAACCTGCACAAGACCTTCAGCACCCCGCACGGCGGCGGCGGGCCCGGCGCGGGCCCGGTGGGCGTCAAGGCGGCGCTGGCGCCGTTCCTACCCGGCCCGGTCATCGTCCGCGAGGGCGACACCTACCGGCTGGACGCCGACCGGCCGCAAAGCATCGGCCGGGTGCGCTCCTGGTGGGGCAACGTCGGCATCCTGATCCGCGCTTACGCCTACATCCGCGAACTGGGCGCGGCGGGGTTGAAGCAATCGAGCGAAATGGCGGTGCTCAACGCCAACTACATCCGGGTCCGGCTGCGCGATTTCTTCCACCTGCCCTTCGACCGGACGTGCATGCACGAGGCCGTCTTCAGCGACCAGGGGCTGCCCAACGGAGTGACGACCATGGACGTCGCCAAGCGCCTGATCGATTACGGCTTCCATCCGCCGACGGTCTATTTCCCGCTGGTGGTGCACGGTTCGATCATGATCGAGCCGACCGAGAGCTTCGAGCCCGAGGCGCTCGAGGGCTTCATCGCGGCCATGAAGGCCATTCGCGCCGAGGCCGCGAGCGATCCGGAGACGCTCAAGCAGGCGCCGCATCACGCGTTCATCAAACGGGTGGACGAAGTGGCCGCGGCCCGGAAGCCGCGCCTGACGGCGGATATGGGTTGAACGAAGCGGGTTGGTTTTTGCGACGGGCGGGCCGCCGGGCTCGCCCGTTTTTATTTGACCGCCGTGATGATCCAGGTCGCGAGAATCAGGATCCCGAGGACGACGCCGACGATGATTTCCACTTTGTCGTCCTGGCGCGGCGCTTCGGTCTTCGGTTTGTCGTTCTTGGCCATGGATTTTCTCCTCACGCGAAATCCGGAATTTCTCTTTACCAGATTTTTCGACCGGCGGCGACGATTTTTTCATCTCCCGGTTAATCGCTCGTCCGGCAGGCATCCTTGCCAAACCGCCGATCGATGAGCATGTTCTAACCGGATATCCTTGATTTTGCATCGTTAAAAATAATGACTTAAAATAATTCCAACCGGAGGAGCCCGTGAAAAAAAATGGCCTATTGATCTTCCTGTTCTTATTCCTCTTCGCCGCCCCGACTTATGCACAGACCCCGGTGGACGCCTGCGCCCTGCTCGACGAACCCGATGTCTGGGCGATCATGTCCACCTCGCTGGAAATGCATTTGCGGCAAATCTGCGGCCGGCCCATGCCGGCTGTCGCACCTTCCCCCTACTGGTCCGCCGAACCCATCGCGGCTCTCTCCGGCAAGGGCGACGACGTGCTGGTCAACGATCGCTCCGGCGATTCGGTGTCGCGGTCGACGCAAAGCGAATGCTCGATCACGGTTCGCTCCAGCGACGGACTGCTGTTGGCCGGCTGGAACGACAGCACACACTATACGGGCGCCGCGGGTTCCAGTTTCGCCGGCTTCGGTATTTCCACCGACGGCGGGGCGGTCTGGACGGACGGCGGCGCGATTTCCGGCGGTACGGTCGGCTCGCCGCTCGGCGATCCGGATGTCAATGTCGGGAGTGACGGCACGCTTTGGTTTTCCTGCATGATCGGCACCAATGTCTCGACCGGCCTGATGGCCACGAAAGCGCCGGTCGGCGGCGGCTTCGGCCAGCCGATCATCGTGCACACCGGGCCGTCCGACGACAAGGTGCTGATGACGATCGATAAAACCGGCGGCGCTTATGACGGCAACGTTTACCTCTGCGCCGTCGACTTCAACAATTTCTTCAGCTTCAATCTGTTTTGCGCCGCCTCGTCCAATGGCGCGACGTTCGGCGCGCCGGTCAGCATCTGCCCTTCCTGCGCGGCCGGTTCCTATCAGGCGCCCTATCCCACGGTCGGCCCCGACGGCACGCTGTACGTGGCCTGGGTTGCGTTCAACGGCAGCAACGCCCAGATCCAGATCGCCAAATCCACCAACGGCGGCGCCGGCTTTGAGCGCCTGACCAATCCGATGGCGGCTTTCCCGCCCTCGCTTGAAACGCAAGCGACCAATTATTGCGGCCGTAATGCCCTGAACGGCAACATCCGCTACATGGACTTCCCCTCGCTGGCCGTGGCGCCGGACGGAGTCGTCCACCTGCTGTTCAGCCGGCACGGCACGGGCGCCGACAGCGCCGACATCTTCTATGTGAAATCGAGCGACGACGGCCAAACCTGGACGACCCCGATGCGGATCAACGACGACCAGACCGCCAATGATCAATTCTTCCCGACCATCGTCGCCAATCCGAACGGCGTCATCCTCGCTTATTGGTACGACCGCCGCGACGCGCCGAGCAACATTAATTACGGGGTGTACCTCAGCCGGTCGCTCGACGGCGGCGATACCTGGTTGACCAATGTTCCGGTTTCCGATGTTCTCTCGCCGCCCTATTCCGGCAGCGACACCGCCGATTGTTACATGGGCGATTACAACAAAGCCGTGGCCGACGACGAAAACCTCTACGTCATCTGGTCGGACAACCGACTGCAAATCGGCGGCCACCCGGACCCCGACGTTTATTTCGAAGCAGTGCCGGTTTGCGACAACGCCGGGTTCCAGGTCGCGCTCGATCCGCCCGCTGGAACTTACTCCACCGAGGAGACCCCGCTGCAAGTGACGTTGCAAATAACCGGCGACGATCCCGCTTGCGTCACGGAAGGAACTCTGTATTACACGACCGACGGCAGCGCTCCGGACGCCGATTCGCCGGTCTACGACGGGCCGATCAGCCTGACGGCCGACACCCTGCTGCGCGTCCGTCCGCTGACTTGTTGCGGCCAGATCCGCGACGAGGTTTCGGCGCAATACGTTTTCGAAGCGCCCGCCGATGACGACACCGTCAATGATGACGATAACGACGACGATAACGCCGATGACGACGCGGCTGACGACGACGGCGGCGACGACGACGATTCGGGAAGCTGTGGCTGCTAGCCCCGACGAAGGCCGATAAAAAAAGGGCGGCCACGCGGCCGCCCTTTCCAGACGCGAATCGGTAACGATTACTTAATGACGCCGAGCAACTTGCCGATCTTGACGAACGCGGCGACCGCGCGGTCGAGGTGCGCCTTTTCATGCCCGGCGGAAATCTGCACGCGGATGCGCGCGCGGCCCTTGGGCACCACCGGATAGAAGAAACCCTTCACGTAGATGCCTTCGGCGAGCATCAGGTTCGCGAAATCCTGCGAAACCTTGGCGTCGTAGAGCATCACCGCGCAGATCGGGTGCGTGCTTTCGAGCACCTCGAACCCGGCATCCTTCATCTTGGCGCGGAAGTAAACGGTGTTGTCCTCCAACTTGTCGCGCAAGGCCGTGCTGCCATGGATGAGGTCGAGGGCCCGCAGCGTCGCGCCCGCGATCACCGGCGCGAGGGTGTTGGAGAACAGGTACGGCCGGCTGCGCTGGCGCAACAGGTCGATGACTTCCTGCCGCGACGCGGTGAAACCGCCCGACGCGCCGCCCATCGCCTTGCCGAGGGTCGAGGTGACGATGTCGATCCGCCCCAGGACGTTGCGGTATTCGATGCTGCCGCGGCCGGTCTTGCCGAGAAAGCCGGTGGCGTGGCTGTCGTCGACCATGACCAGCGCGTCGTACTTTTCAGCGAGGTCGCAGATCTGATCCAGCTTCGCGATGTAGCCGTCCATCGAGAACACGCCGTCGGTGGCGATCAGCCGGTAGCGCTTGCCCTGCGTCTTCTTCAGAATCTCTTCCAGTTCGTTCATGTCGCCGTTGGCGTAGCGGTGCCGTTCGGCCTTGCACAGGCGAACGCCGTCGATGATCGACGCGTGGTTGAGCGCGTCGGAAATGATCGCGTCCTCCTCGGAGAGCAGCGTTTCGAACAGGCCGCCGTTGGCGTCGAAGCACGAGCTGTACAGAATAGCGTCCTCGAAACCCAGCCAGACGGCCAGCCGTTTTTCCAGCGTGCGATGCAGGTCGAGCGTACCGCAGATGAAGCGGACGCTGCTCATGCCGAAACCGTATTGATCCATCGTCTGCTTCGCGGCCGCGATGAGCTCGGCGTTGTTGGCCAGTCCGAGATAATTGTTGGCGCAGAAATTGAGCACCCGGCCCTGCTCGACGGTGATTTCGGCCCATTGCGGACCGAGAATCGGCCACTCGGTTTTGAACAACCCGTCATCCTTGATTTGCCCCAAGGTGGCCCGCAAATCCTGCTTGATCTTGCCGTACATTGTCCTTCTCCCTGTGGCGCGGCCGCGGCCGCGCGGATCGATGACCATGGCGTGACGCGACGCCGCCGGCCTTACAGTTCGAGAATCACCTTGCCGCAGTTGCCTTGCCGCATCAGTTGGAAGCCCTTTTCGTAATCCGCGAAAGGGAACGAATGGGTGATGATCTCGTTCAATTTGATATTCGGGTTCCGCAGCAGGCCCTTCATGCGGTACCACGTGTCGTAGATGCGCCGGCCGGTGATGCCGTGAATGTGGATCGCCTTGAAGACGATCTCCTCGGAAACGTCGAACGTCACGGGTTGGCTCGGCAAGCCCAGCAGCACCAGGTCGCCGCCCGGGTGCACGCTTTGCACCGCCGAGCGCACCGCTGCCTGGGTGCCCGCGATCTCGATGACCACGTCGGCGCCCTTGTGGCCGGTGATTTGCCGGATCGCGGCGGGCACGTCGTCGAGGGTATCGACGTCCAGCACGTGCGTCGCGCCCAGCCGCTTGGCCATGTCCATGCGGTAGGGATTGCCCTTGTCCAGGGCGATGATCGTCGCCGCGCCGATCGCGTGCAGCACCGCGACCGCCAGGAGGCCGACCGGACCGCAACCGAACACCACGACTTTTTTCGTGACGCAATCGGCGGCGAACACGGCATGGACGGCGTTGCCCAGCGGGTCCTGGATCGCCGCGAGTTCCGCCGGCACCGCCGGATCGTTCTTCCAGAGATTGACCTCGGGCAAGGTCAGGTATTCGGCGAACGCCCCGTCGACGTCGTAGCCCAGGCCGACCCAGTCCTCGCAGATGTGCGCCTGGCCGGTGCGGCACATCTGACAGACGCCGCAAAACAGGTGGCCTTCGCCGGACACGTAATCGCCGACCTGGTGCCGCTTGACCGCCTTGCCGACCGCGACGATCTCGCCGGCGAACTCGTGGCCGATCACGCGGGGCGTTTTGACCCGATGTTGCGACCAGGCGTCCCAGTTGTAGATGTGCAGGTCGGTGCCGCAGATCGCTAGTTTGCGGATTTTAATGAGCGCTTCGTTGTCCTTCGGCTCGGGAATCGGCAGGTCGCGCAGCTCCAGCCCGCCCGGTTCCGGTCTCGCTTTCACTATCGCTTTCATCGCTGTTCACTCTCGCTTGCGGTTGATGATGCGCCGCCTCCGCCGAGGCGGCGTCGCTTGGTGTTGTCGCCTCCGGCCAGGCCGTTACTTGGCCGGGAACTTGGCTTGCAGCTTTTTGATTTCTTCCTTGTAGTAGTTGGTTTCCCAATCGTCGTTCGCGCAGCCCGGCTCGGCCAGGGCCGCGGCGGCTTTCGCGCGCACCTGGTCCCATTTGCCCATTTCGGAATACACCTGGACCAGGTAGAAGCGCGTCCGCGTCTTGCACGGGGCCAGTTTTTCGGAACGCAGATACATTTGCTCGGCCTTGTCGAGCTTGCGCAGCAGTTTGGGCAGGTTCTGGTAATACGCGCCCATGGCGCGCAACGGGCCGGCGAAGTCGAAACCTTCGTTGAGGGCGATGGCCTTGTTGCCCAGTTCCTCGTACTTGCCGCCCAGGCCGCCGGTGATCGCCTTCATGATGCCCGAGCCCTTGGCGTATTCGCCGAGGCTGATGCAACCGAAGTAATAGCCTTCGACGCGGTTGGGCATCAAGCCGATGGCCTTGGTTCCCCAATCCCAGCCCTTTTTCCCGAATTCCTGGTCGATTTTCGGATCCTCGTTGCGGTCGCAGATCCAAAAGGCGATGCGGGACGCCCGCCAGGCCAAGTCGAACGACGGTTTTTCGGCGAAGGCCGCTTCCGCGACCGCCAGCATCTGCTTGGCGGTGGCGATCGAACCGGTCCGCGTCGCCCAATACGAGTCGAGTTTCGCGACGGCATCGTCCGATTGGGCGGCGGCCACGGCCGCCAATCCCGCCAGCAACAAGCCCCCGATGACCAACCAAATCATTTTCTTCATCGGACTCCAACCTCCTCTTCTCGTTTGTTTTCGCCGGACCGGACGGATGGATGCTCGTTCATCGGCAGGCCGGCGCGGCGCTTTCGTTCGCGAACGCCCCCGCTGCCGTTAGCCGGCGGCCTTGCCGCGTTGCAATGCCTGCAAGGCGTCGTAACCGATGCAGACGATGCCTTCACGCGCCAGAAACGTCTGGATTTCCTGACAGGAAAAAAATTCGAGATCGAAGACGCGGTTGATCGCCGTGTTCTGGCAGATCGCCCGCAATTCCTCGGTGTCCTTGCTCGGATGGATGATGATCTCGGTGACGCCGGGCTCCAACCGTTTGAGGTTCTCCCGGTAGTATAATGAACGATCGCCGATCGGTACCTCGTACGAATCCCAGATCAGGCGGTCGACGCAGGCTTTGCCTTCCTGGCGCAGCCGGTCGCGGCGCGGCGCGTAGGCGATGCGCATGGCCAGACCGAATTCCTTCGCCAATTCGTAAGCGATCTGGAAAAAACGTTCATCCCAATGGTAGGCGCCCATGTGCGAGTCGATGTGCGTCGGCTGCAAACCCAGCGCGATCGCTCGTTCGATCTGCGCCCGGAATTCCAGTTCAACTTCCTCCGGCGCGGCTTTCGCGAAAAAATCGTGCTCGCTGGCGTAAAAGTATCCTTCCGAATCCAACAGACTCGGTACTTTGTCGCGGGAAGCCACCGGCCCCCACCGCAAACCTCGCCATTCGCTGGTCGTCGTCAGGTGGACGCCGCATTTAATCGCCGGGTTTTCCTTTTTCAGGTGCACGAATTCCATCAGCCAAGGCGCGGGAATCATGACGGAACTGCTTTTTACCAATCCCGCTTTGAAGATTTCGACGATGCCCTCGTTGATCGCATGGCAAACACCGGCGTCGTCGGCGTTTAAAATCAGCAGTCGCGAATCTTTCGGATAGCCCAGGAGTTCGTTGAGCGGCGGATATTGGGGCGTAGTGCCCATGCAAACACACCTCGTGAATCGATCCCTGAACAGCAATTACCTTCTAGCAGCAAGGATGGGTCCGGACAAGGGGGTGAGCGCCGGCTCCACTACGCTGCCGGAAAGCCCTCAACTATCCCTATCTTGTTGATTTTTCATTCTTTGTCGGTAAAACCGCCGACACTGCCAGTAGATCAACGGCGCGGCGAGGCGACGGCGAGTGAGGATTTTCGGCCGACCGGCGAGCCCTCCGCCGAACCCGGCGAGGACCGAACGCGGCTCGAGCCAAGCGGCGCTACCAAACCGGTCGTACACCAGGACGGCTCGCGAGCCGAGAATCCAGGGCAATAATTTCAGTTTCCAGAAGCCGGATTCGCCCGATTCGATCAGGCAGACCGCATCGAATCGCCCGGCCCGCAACCGCCGCAGCAGTCCGCGTTTTCCGCCGCGCGGGTTGTCGATCGTTTGGTCGACCGGCAGATCGGCCGGCAGATAAGGCCGCATGTCTTTTTGCAACAGCGCCGTCAACCGCGCCCGGGGAAAACGGCGCCGCGCCTCGGCCGCGACGTGCGCCAGCAAATCCGGGTTGCAGGTCTGCACCAGCAAGATGTCGCGCAACGAATCGGGCTCGGTGCGGCTCCACAGGAATCTCATCCGATCGCCTCCCGCCAGGTTCGCGCCAATTGCGCGGCGATCGCGTCCCAATCGTACTTCATCTCGACCAACCGCCTGGCTTCCCCCGCCAATCGCGCCGCCGTTTCCGGTTCGTGCAGTAGGCGCAGACACGCCCGCGCGAAATCCGCCGGATCGTCCGCCAGCAACAAGTGGCGGCCGTTTTCGACGGCGAGGCCTTCGCTTCCGACGGTTGTCGAAATCACCGGCGCGCCGGCCGCCATCGCCTCGAGAATTTTGAGGCGCGTGCCGCTGCCGCGCCGGATCGGCGCGATGAAACCCGCGCATTCCGCCCATAACGGTCGCAGATCGGCGACGAACCCCGTGACGCGAATCGTCGGATCGTTCGCCAACCGCCGCACTTCCGCAGGCGGATCCGCGCCGGCGACGATCAGCCGCGCCGACCACTCGGCGTCGCGGACGCGCGGCCAGACCTCGCGCGCGAACCAGGAGATGCCGTCGGCGTTGGGCGGGTGGCGGAAATTGCCGACGAACAACAGCTCGCGGACGCCGGGCCGGCGCGGCAAAAAAGCGAATCGCTTCGTATCGACTCCGTTGGGCGCCACGCGCACGGGCGTGGATGACAGGCGGCGGCAAGACGCGGCGTCGGCCTCGCTCATCGCCAACAGCAGGTCGGCCCGCGCCGCCGCCTCGGCCTCATACCGGAACATGCGCAGCATTTCGTACCGCGCCGGCAGCCGCGCCGGCCACCGTTGCAGTTCGGCGGCCCGTTGGTAGGCGACGTGGTAGACATCGATCTCGCTGATGACTTTTTTCGCGCGGACGCCCGTGGGCAGAAAATGCGCCAGGATCGGATATTCCACCTGGATCAGATCGTAATCCTCCTCGCCCGCCAGCCGGTCGATCGCGCGGGCGAAATCCTCCGAGGCGAATTCGGCAACGCTCGCCGGCCACCAAAGCGGCGCGACGTCGGGCGCGCCCCGCCGGTGCAGATGCACCCGCGGAAAATATTTTTCCAGCTCCTCCCGCGCCGCCAGTTCGGCGTCGCGCTCGACCATCGCCGCCAGGTGGATCTCATGGGTCGCCGCCAATCGCGTCAGCAATTCCCACATTCGTACCGCGCCGCCGTGCGACGGCGGATACGGGCAGTACGGCGCGAGGGCCAGCACTTTCGGTCGCAGGCGCGGCGCCGCCGGTTGTGACCACCGTCGTAGATCCCAAACGCGCGATCCGGCCTGAAATATCTCCGGGTCCGCCCGCCGGATCGGCCCATCTTGTCCCCGCTCGGCGATCGCCTCGGGCAGCTTTTCGATCGCGGCGGCGAACGCCTTCGCCGAAATTTTTCCCCGCCACACGGCCGCCGGCAACGAACGCCAATGCGCCTTCCAGAGCGTTTCATCACGCAAGTTGCTCCACGTGAAGAGCAGTCGGTTGCGTTCGAAGATCGCGTCGATCTCCGCGGGTGAAGCGACGCGGTCGATCGTGCCCCGGTGTCGATGACGGGCCCGGCTGCGCGGTTCGAAAAGCACCTCGTAACCGGCGCGCCAGGCGCGAAAAGACAAATCCACATCTTCGAAATAGAAGGGGTGATACATCGAGCGAAATCCGCCCAGGGCCAGAAACGCCTCGCGGTCGAAGGCCGAGGAACCGCCGCCGGCGTAAAGGATCGAGCGCGGCGTCTCGCCGGGTTCGTGCCGGTGCGTCAGGTGCAACCGACCTCCGGTCCAGTGCCCGACGGTGAATCCCGTTTCGAGGTCCGCCTTCGCCGCGTCGGTCATGGCAATGGCCGAGGCGACCGCGAAGGCGCCCGTTTCCCACAACGTCCGCGCCGACCGTTCCAGCGCGCCGGGCAGCAGTTCCATGTCGTTGTTGCACAAATAGACGACCGGCCGGGTCGCTTCGCGGACGCCACGATTCGCCGCCGCCGCGAAGCCCTCGTTCGCCGCCGAATGGACGACCCGGATTTGAGGATGCGTCGCCGCCAGCCAGTCCGGCGTTTGATCCGTACCGCCGTCGTCGACCACCAGAATCTCCACCGGAAACGGACAACGGGCGGCCTCGGCGAGCACCGAGGGCAGATGCTCGGCCAGCAGGTCGTGTCCATTAAACGTCGGGATGACCACCGAAAGGCCGGGCGGCGGGCCGGGTCGCGAAGTCAAAGGTGGCAAAGCGATGGGCGCCGGCGACGGTACGTTATCCAGGCGCTTCCGACAGCGACCCGCGACGAACCAGGCACGCCAAAATCGCGGCATCCGGCCGATCAGCCGCAGCGTAGTGGGCAACCAACCAAGCAGTTCAACGATCAATCGAAAGAAAAAAAAAGAGGCGCGGCCGATCCCACGGCCCAACCGCCGCAGCAATGCCCCGACCGGCGCCAGCGCCGTTTGCAGGCGATAACCCCAGCCGGCGCGGGCCTGATCGCGCTCGCGCGCGGTCAGTACCAGGCGGACATTGCGGTTCTGCACCTGTTCGGCCAGCTCCCGCGCGCGCCGGTCCAGTTCCGTTCCCCAGCGCGTTTTCTCTTCCACCTCGCGCTGCAGGGCCAGGATGCGCTGTTCGCGGTCGGCCATTTCCCCATCGCGGGCCGCCAGGTGCGCGCGCAGATCGTTCAGGTTTTGCCAGTAGGGAATTTCGATCAACCGTGCCGCTTCCGGCAACATTTGTTGGCCGCAGACCGCGATCCAGTAGTCGGCGCTTTCCGGCGCGGCGGTGACGGCCTCGGTCGGTCGGTCCGCAGCAAACAGCATTCCGGAAAAGCGCCGCTGCCCGAGCAGTTGCACCCGTGCGAAATGCGATTGCAACAAGGCGGCGAATTCGTCGCGCCGGAATTCCCGCACATGCCAGGGATTGGGCGTTTTCGCGGGGCGATCGGCATTGGGCGTGGAGACGAACGCCAGCCCGTCGGGCGCCAGCAGCCGCCGGATTTCGGCCGCCAGCGTTTCCGGTTCGGCCAGGTGTTCGATCAATTCGAAACAGACGATCAGATCGAACGAGGCGTCCGGCAGTTCGGTTCGCCGCGCCTCGCCGACGAGAAAACGCAACCGCGGATCGGCGTAGTGCGCCCGGGCGTACTCGATGGCCTCCCGGCTATTGTCCAGCGCGGTCGCGTCGACGGCGCCGGCCGCGATGAACAGATCGGCTCCATACCCACAACCACAACCCAGATCGAGCACCCGCTTGCCGGCGGCGAACGGCGCGGCGAGCCGATAGCGCGCGAGATGCTCCCAATACAGATCCCGTTGGGCCGGATCGTCGGGAACCAGTCGCTCCCCGGTGAATTCCATCGAATCGCGAATCCTGTCGGTTCGGCTCCGGCGCGCCGGCGGTCGGACGCGGGTCGGGTCCGGCTAAAATACCGCGTAGATGAACGGCAATACGGCGCTGCCCTCGGTGAAAAAGATGAACAGGCTGAGCAGCAGCAACACCAACACGATGGGCGTGATCCACCACAGCTTGTAATCACGCAAAAAGATGAAAAATTCCTTCACCAGGCCGGGTGGTTTTGCGGGCAGCGGCGGCAGGTCCGACCGCGCTTGACCTTCTTCGATTTTCTCGTTCTTCTCGCTCATCGCGCTCCCCCTCGAAAGAAAGACCGACCGGCGGGCGATCGGCGTTTTGCTCAAATCGCGGTCACTTTCTCCAACGTCGGCAAATCGAGAATCTTGATCAATGACAGCGGCCTACAATCTAACACATCGGCTTCCTCGGAATAAAGTCGCCGGCATTCCGGACAGCGCCGGTCGACCAGCCGCGGCCGGTCCAGTCCGCCGTAGGGACAGGCGACCAGGCAATCGCCGCAACCGTCGCAGGTCGTCTTGACCGGCAGGCGCGGATCGGTCGGCGCCAGCGCCTCTTTCGGGCAGGCGGCGACGCATTCGGTCCGGCAGTCGCCGAAGACGCAGCGCTCGGTGAACACCACGCAGTCCGGACACGCCATGCTTTCGTCCGGGTCGGCGGGGGCCGGCGCGGAAAAAAAATGAACGGCAGGCCCGACGGCGCCGACGCTGTCCCGCAAATCCAGTCGGTCGAACGGCCGTGGCGCCTGGAGCGTCAGCAGAACCTGGCCGGCCAGCTCGGCCGGCAATTCGATGAGCCCATTTTCCGCCCGCAACGCCAGACCGTTGCAGAGCACGCCGCCGGAAAAACCGCGCAGCGCCAGGTGGTCGTGCCGCGGGTCTTTGCGCACCAGATAAAATCCGCCGCCGAGATCGCGCAGCGGATCGGGTTTGGTCAGCCAGGCGAAGGCCGCCCCGCCGAACCAATGCGTCAGCCGTTTTTCGGTTTCCGGGTCGTCCGGCGAGCGATGCCGGGAAAACCAATCGGGCGCCGGCGTGTCGCCGTTGGATCGCGGCTGGTAAAACCATTTCATCGGCAGGTAGTCGGTAAAGAGATCCGTCAACTCCACCATGGTGAAGTCCCGGTCGACCACTCCCCACCGGCTTTCGTTCAGGCCGCCGACGCGCGCCAGATAGGGCAACAGGCCCAGGCGCAAAAGGGTTTTACGCCAGCCGCGCAACTCCTGACCGGCGGCGGTCCGCCAGAGCGGGATTTGCAGTCGCCGGCGGATCGGTTCGTCAGCCAGAATCAGGGAGCCGTTGACCGCCAGCACACGCCGGATTTCGGCCAGCAACCGATCGGGTGTGGCGAAATGACGCAAAGCTCCCCAGAGCAGGACGGTGTTGAACGACGAGGCGGCATACGGTAGCCGCTCGGCGTCGGCGGCGACGCGGCGGCGCGGCGCGGCCAGGCCGAGCAGGCGCGCCATGGCGCCCGCGCCCTGCAAAGCGCGGCGCGACAGGTCGAGGGAAACGCTCGGCAGGCCCATCTCCGTTTCGAGCAACATGCCGTTGATCCCGTATTCCGCGCCGATTTCCAGCACCGGCGGACGCAACACTCCGGCCATCGCCGCGGCGCTGAAAAACGTCCGGCGCCAGGGCAAGGCACGGCGGTACCAATCGGCGTTTTCCTTCGCGTTCCAGTAGTGGTTGCGCCGAAAGACGATTTCCGCCCGTTTTTCCGGAGTCTGTTGCATCAGCCTTTCACCGTCAGCGAAACGCGGCCCACGTCGCCGCCTCGTTGCTCGAACCAGGCGACGCCTTCCTGTACCATGGCCAAAACCAGCCGGTAGCGGCCGGGTTCGGCCGGCGCCGTCACCTTCAGCGGCAATGTCGTTTCCTCGCCGGGATGCAAATCAGTCGCCAGATAGACGCGCGGATTGTTGTCGAACGCGAGCATCCGGCCGCGCGTATCCAGCAAATGATAACCCAAACCGACCGCGTGTTCACCCGCAATATCCCAGGCCGGCCAGGGGATCCGGCTATCGTTGCGGACCGTGACCGGAAGCAGAAAACTTTCGCCCGGCCCGATTGCCGCGGGCCTTTCGCCTGCCCGCAGGGAGACGCGCATCGCCTCGTCCGGCAACGGCGCGGGGCGACCGGCGCGAGCCTTCCAGCGCGCGGCTTCATCAGTCAGCATCGTCTGGCGGCCACGCGCGAGATCCAGATAGTTGCCGGCCGCAAGCTCGTCGGTCAGATAGAGAAAATGACTGGCCTTGGGGCAATGTGCGCACCCGTTGACGAGTGGATCGGCCTCCTCCGGCCGCAGAGCGAACGACTCGCGCCTGAACTCGGCGTAGGCTGAGCCCGTCCAAATTTCCTGAAACGTCCGCTCAGTCAGCCGGCCCATTTGATGATGGCGAATGTCGGCCGACCGCAGACAACAGGGAAACACGGTGCCGTCGGCGTCGATGTAAGCGGCGGCGTATCCTTCCAGGCAATGAACTCCGGAACGATCGGGAAAAGAATCGCCGGCGGCATCGCCGCCCGTTGTTTCGCCCGACCGCTTCGAACCGGTCGGTGGACGCAGTACCGCCGCCACCTGAATCGTCTGTTTCGCTTCGCGGCCGTCGTCCTCGACCCGCCGCACGGCTTCGCGCGCTTCGTCAAGTTCAGCCGCCGAAAGCAGCAGGTCGCGATGCACCTCGCGCGGCTGGATCAACCGGTACTGCACTTGCGCCGCGCCGATCTCCCGTGACAGTTCCGCCAGGGCGGCGATTTCATGCCGATTGGTCCGGTGCACGACAAAATTGAGCGAGACGAAGGCGCCCTCGCCGGCGGCCCATTCGTTAAAGCGCCGCAGGAGCGAGACGATACGCGCGAAATCGCCGGGCCGTGCCCCGCGATGCACCTGCCGATACACCGCGTCGGTGGCGGCATTGAGCGACACCGCCACGTGCACGCCCTGGCGCGCCCACCGCCGGACCAGGTCCTCGTCGAGCAAGGAACCGTTGGTGCAAACGGAACAAGCCAGGCCGGCGTCCCGCACCGCGGCGACCATGGCGGGCAGTGACCGATACAACAGCGGTTCACCGCCGCCGGTGAAGCTGATCTGCTCGACGTTCGCCGCCGCCAGTTCCGCGATCACCGCCGTCAGCCGTTCCGGCGGCATTTCCTCGTGGATCGTCGGCTCGTGTGGCAAGGCGCAAAATTGACAACCGTGGTTGCAGCGATAGGTCGGAATGATCCCGACTTCCAGCGGACCGGTCAGCGGTCGCTGCCGAAAGACGCCCTGGCGCACGAGATATCGCCGGCGGGCTTTTTCCAGCTCCCGGACGGGATATTCGCTATCGCTCAAGGGGAATCGCATTGGTTTCATTGTGCCGGGGAATCGCGCCGCGAGCAATCAGCTTCGGTCAAGCGGCCCTTATGGAACACTGAACGCCTCGGGCGACACCTGCACCAGGCCGTATGGCCCGCCGACAAAGATTTTATCCATGAGCGCATTGAAATATACCACCTTGGCTCCTGGAAAGATCTTCACCGAGCCCAATCGTTTCGTGGTTTCCAAATCAAACGCCAGCAACTCGCTGCCCCCACAGGCGGTGGCGTACAACCACAGTCGCGTCGGATCGACGGCAAACCGGGAAGTCCAATAACCGATTTCGATGGTGCGTTTGGTTTTCAAGGTTCGGGAATCGAGCACCGCGATCGTCTTGCCCAACGATCCGACATACAGTTCGTTTCGCTCGGGCAGGCCCGCTACTTGCGAAACATTCGGCAGCAGCCGTCGTTGCCTCATGGCAAGCAGCGCCTCGTCGTATCGGTATAAAAACAGATAATTGGCGGCATAAACCACCCTTTCGCCCGGCATCCAGAACAACGTAGTAAGAAGAAGCCTCGCGTCGAATTCCCGTTGCCGAACCAAGGCCAGATCCTTGGTAAACGAGGTCAGGCCATGATAAAAATCCAGGACATGAATCTGCTCGTCATCGCAATAACCATTAACGTAAAATCGCTTGTTGATGCGCAATCCGTTCCGCACCTGATAAAGCGGAGAACGACGGACGATTTTCCAGGCCGCCAGATCGATCGTCATCAACTCGGCCGGCTGTTCGACGGAGCCGACCGTGGCCAGATGCAGCAGATTCGGCTGTTGCCGATCCGGCGCGTAAAAGGCTGCGAATCCGGGCAACTGCCACTTCGAGATTTCCATCGTCGTCAAATCGATCCGGTCAAACTGGGATTGCCGGCGAGGCAGAAGATACAAATTGCCCGGTGGAAGAGCATAAAGCGCCACATCCTCATCCAGGTAATACTGTCCGCTCAGACCATTTACATACCGAAGGCTTTTTTCGCGATCTTTCGCTTCAAGATACCCGATCACCTTCACTCCCGCCTGTTTGGCGATGTCGTTTGGCATCGTCGCATCGAAGGTTTTACGGTCGGACACTTGCGAGAAAACCGGATAGTAAACCAATGACAATAGGGTGAAAAAGAGCGAATGAAACAAGGTAATAAGGAAAAGCAGGTTGGGGAGCGGTTTTTCACGGCGTTGCAAAAGTATCCTTGCGATAACTGCCGAAACCAGCAAGGGGAAGTAGAGGACAGCCCAAAATGGATGGAGATAAATCAGGTACCCGATAAAGATAAGCGAAAAAGGACAAACACTTAAAAAAAGATAAACGCTCGGGGCGCCGCGAAGCCATGACTTTATCAGCCACCGGTTCAAGCCGACCAGAATGAAAAAAAACAGAATAAAGAGGATCCAGGAAATCGCTTCGGGAGGATCGGTTTGATAAAAGAGGGGAAATGTCTGGATCCCCCAGATCGAAGCCGCGATGGTCAGGATCGCGATCAAGACGCGCCGCCAGACGGCGGGCGGATGTTCCCGGGGTGGTTGTCGCTCTTCCATCGGCGTCATTCTGTTCTGCGCCCTCGCACCGGACCGGCTGGGGTCACCCCTGATTGAACTGGATCGCCACGTCGGCGCGATGCTCGGGGGCGATTTCCCACATTTTTCTTTCAGTGAAGTTGAAGGGCCGGGCGATCAGCATATCCGGGAATTGCTGGATGCGGATGTTTAACAGGTTGACCGATTCATTATAGAATTCCCGGCGATCGGCGATCTGGTCTTCCAACTGGCTGATGCGGCTCTGCAATTGCCGGAAGGAGGCGTCGGCCTTCAGGTTCGGGTAATTCTCGACCACGGCAAACAGCGACTTCAACGCCTGGCTGATCGCGTTTTCAGCGCGGATGACGTCGCCCGCGGCGCGCGCGTCGTTCAGCATCGACCGGGCCTTGATCACCGCCTCGAGCGTCTGCCGTTCGTGTTGCATGTACCCCTTGCAAACCTCGATCAGCTTGGGCAATTCGTCGAACCGTTGCTTGAGCAACACGTCGATATTGCTCCAGGCCTTGTCGATATTGTTGCGCAAGCGCACCAGGCCGTTGTAAATCACGATGAAGTAGCCGATCGTCCCCAATACCAGCAACAAAACAACGGCCAGAATGACGGCACACCCGATCATGAACAGCCTCCTTTGAGCGATGGCATGAGCCACCATCGCAAATGCCGTGGCCGTCGGTCAAGAGCGGCCCGGTCGCTTCAGCCCAATACCGCCAGCAATCCGATGGCCGTCAACAACCCGGCGCCGATGAAACACGCCGCGATCCAGAGGGTGATGTTCGTCGTCAGCTTTTCTTCCGTCGACTGCGAAATCACGAACGGCAATCCGCTAAGCGGCGGTTTCCCCACGATGACCTGTTCCGCCGAGGGCTTGGTTTGTTGATCGCCGGCCAGGGTCTCTGCCAACACCTCGCGTTCGACCTCCGCCCGGGCGGCCTCCCATTCGTCCTCGTCGATTCGCCCATCGCCGTTCAGGTCAAACTGTTTCCGGCGAACGGGATCCTGTTTCACCTGGCGCAAGCGTTCGAGCAGGCGCCGATGCACCGGCTTGGCTTCTTCGCGGCGCGGCGTCGCGAAACCCAGCACGTAAATCAACGCCCCTTCCGGCAGGATTTCCTCGACGTAGCGCGTATCGTCTTCCAGCAGGATCGGTGACCCCCAAAGCGAGGTCAGTTGGCCTTGCACGTCGCGGACCTGATTGGTGCGGATCGTGGCGCCGGCGGGATTCACCTGGGCGCGACCGGACTCGTCGCACAAATAAAACGGCACCGGACCGCTGGTCTGGGTGTTGGCCAACACCCAAGCTGATTGACTCCGATCGTAGCGGTTCTTCTTTTTGAATTTTTGCAGCCGGTAATACACGCAGGGCACCTGCGACAGCGGGGAGACGAGGTTGTAGGCGCGCTCGGCGCGGCCCTTGATTTCCACCATACCCATGGCGGCGGAACGGGTCCGGGAAGTCGGCGTATTATCAACCCAGCGCTTGAGCCGTAAATTGTGAAAACCGCCGTAAAAACAGGCGGCGCCCATCGTAAAAAAGAACAAACCGCGCCGGAGGCCCCAATACAACAGGATGCCGGTCGCCTTTTCGCCGATCACCGTCGCGATGAGCGGACCGAGGAACCAAAAAACGAAAACGACCGCCGGCAGGATCACTTCCCGGCGCCATAAATTTCCGGGCCAGGCTTTGGATTCGGTCAATAACGGCGGCGGCGGCAAGGGTTCCGGAGTTTCCTCGGCCGACGGTTCAGCGGTTTGGCGATCGTCGGGCACGATCAATCCCGGCAAGCTATTTCCCGCGCCACCGGCGGGCGGCAACGGATAGCCCTGCTCGTAGAGTTGCCGCAAGTACCAACCGTATTTGGTGATCGCCCGCAAATTCTGCTCATCGGCATCCAGGGCGTCCGAATTTTCGAAACGGCACCCGGGAATCTGAAACAAGCCGAAGTCCATTTCGAGGAAAAAATTCCCGGCGTTTTCCCGAAACAGGTCGATCAGGCGGCCCATGTTTTGCCGCGCGCTGTTGGTCGCTCGTTCGCCCAGCGAGGCCGGATCGAACTTACCGGGGAAAAAGCGCCAGCCGACGATTCGCTCCGGCGAGGACCCGGTCGGTGAATCCGGCAATGGATACAGATCCAATACCGTTTCCGAATGGATCAACTCCTGGTATTTCTCTTCGCTGGAAAGGCGTACCGTCTTGCCGCCCAGCAAGGTCGATTTGCGAACGAGCGAACTTAAGAGTTCGCTTTCCAGGCTGGCCAGGACGGCCAGCACGGCGGTGCCTTTTACCAGTTCTCCCCGTTCACGTTGACCTTCGAATTCCACCCGGTCGTTCAGAATTGAAAAACGCCGGACCACCGCCAATTCGGGCGGTGGCACGGCGGGATCGACAACACACCAGGAATAGCCCAGTTCGGTAAGCGTGGACCCGATCGCCCGCATCTGACCCGGCTCGCCGCGCGCCAGGACCGCCAAACCGTCGCCATTCAAGGTCAAATGCAACTGGTAGGCATCCAAATGATGGCGGCCGGACAGGCGGGAAACATGATCCGCCAACGTCTCCGAGGAAAGACGCTGCTTTCGGACCAAGAGAAAACGCATCTCCGCCGTGGCCGAATTCATCCGGGAGCCTCATCTGGGTAAACCGCTACCCTAAGGTAACGGCCGGTAAATACTTTGTACAAGGGGGCGAACAAGGTTCCGGCGCGGCCGGAGAAAAGAACGCCGCTCGAAAAGCCGGCGGTCCGCGCTATTCGACCCAAATCGGCGCCGCGACCAGGAAGTCGCCGTCGGCTTCGTTGGCGCGCGCCACATAATAGGTCGGTGCGACGGCCGTGACGTCGAACGTGTCGGTGCACAAGGTCGCGCCGGCGCAGTCGATCGTGCCGAGCAGGGCCATTCCCGGACCGTAGATTTCGATGTTGGTGAAGCCGTCGCCGCCGTCGGCATCATAGGCTTCGAGGTTCAGCGTCAGGTCGGTGACGCCCGACAGGATGGAACCCATCCAACAGGTATCGTCCGACCGCATTTTCACGTAGGCGTTTTGATCCGAACTGGCAAACGACCGGCGTTCCGTCATCGCCACATGCAAGTCGGTACGGGTCAGATCCGCCAGGAAGAAGCCGCTGCGATGGCCGTTTTTCGTGCCCCAATCGGCGTCGTGGTTGTCCTGGTTGTACATCGGCGAGATGTGCCAACCCGCGTCCAGCGCCTCGAAGAACAGATCCCAGGCCGGGTCGCTGTTGAACTCGAACAGGTTCATCTGCGGGTCTACATCCGCGAAATATTCGAAATCGTTCCAGTTTTGGTATGGTTCGTCACCCGGGTGGTTGAACTGGCCGATGGCCGATTCGCATTCAATGAGCGATTGATAGAAGTTGTGGAAATCGAGTTGCACGATCGGCATCAGGTAATCGCAGAAAAACACGTTGTTGTGGCCGGTCGATTGAAAGAACGGCAGGCGAAAACCGGAGCCGTATTCGTACCCGCAACCGGCGATATAGGTTCCGTCCTGGTTGTATTCGTCAGCCGCTTCGTTGCAGTTCGCCCACCGATTGAACTTAGGTTCCCAGATGAAATAAAGCTGTTCGAGGTGGTCGGTCACGTACATGATGTCCAGACCGGCCGTGTCGCGCGCGTATAAAAACGCGTCGGCGGGCATCTCTTCACCGTCCGAATTGGAGGTGTGGGAATGCAGGTTGCCCCAATATGGATCGTAATCGCCTTCGATGCAGCCTAAAACCGGAGTGGAATCGTCGTCATTGTCGTCGTCGTTGTCGTCATTGTCATCGTCATCATCGTCGTCGTCATCCGAGCCTGTATCGTTATCGTCATTGTCATTGTCGTCGTTGTCGTTATCGTCGTTGTCGTCGTTGTCATCATCGAGGGTGGTATCGTCGTCGGCGGCGCCGGAGTCGTCGTCATCGTCATCGCCGTTGCCGCAACCCAAGGTCGCCAACGAGAACGAGAATAAAATCGCCAACCCGTAGAAAAGCAACATTTTTTTGTTCATTTCTCTCACCTGCTTTTAATTGTATCCGTACCGAATTTTTAGTCCTTCCCCGGCGGTTTGGCAACACTTCTCTTGCGTCTCGACAACGACCGATTAACGAAATTATAATACCTTTCGGTTGACGGTTTTTATTTGCCGGATTGAGATAAAAGAATTATTATTAAAATATATTCCAAAAGGATCGGGCGTGAACTCCAATACCTTGCAATTGCCGTTTGATCGCGATTTTTTCGATCAAGTGAACGATGCGATCATCGTCACCGACGCGGCTTTTCGCATTGTTTTCTGGAACAAGGCCATGGAGCGGATCTTCGGCATTTCCCGCGCCGACGCCGAAGGCCGGTCGGCCCAGGAATTATTGCGTTCCCTGAATCCGACTCAGCCGCCACCGCAAGTGGCGGACGCCATTGACCGAACCGGCTTTTGGCGCGGTCAAACCTCTTATTCGGTCCGTCAAGGCGAGCGTATCTGGATCGATTGGTCCGTGACTCGGCTGCCCCTGCCGGAAAGGAATCAGTTCGCGATTTTCGCGATTGCCCGCGACATCACCGAGCAACGACAACTCGTCGACAATTATGCGACCGCCCGGGATCAATATCGGTTGCTGTTCAATGAAATGATGAACGGCTTTATGCTGATGCAAGCCATCCAGAATGAGCAGGGGGAAATCGTCGATTTGTTGATGCTGGACGCGAATCCGCCGTTTTACAAGGCGATCTCGATCCCCCGGGAACAATTCGTCGGCAAGACCATGTACGAGCTGATCGGCGACCGCGCCGTTCTCTGGATGCAGAAAGCCAATCTGGTTCGGCAAACCGGCAAACCCGAACGTTTCGAATACCATGCCGTGGTGTTCGGCAGTTACGTGGAAATCAATCTCTTCAGCCCCCAGGCCGATCAATTCGCCGCCATCGTCATGGACGTCACGGAAAAGCGACAGGCCTATATCGAACTGCAGAAAAACCAGACGTTTTTGTTGAACGTCATCAATCACCTGCCGTCGGCCATCTTCGTCAAGGACGCGCCGACCGGTCAATTCGTCCTGGTCAATCGCGCCAACGAAACCCTGATCGGCCGGCCGCGCCAGGAATTGATGGGCAAAACCGACTACGACTTCTTTTCGAGGGAACAAGCCGATTTTTTCCGGCAAAAAGACTGGGAAGCCTTTGAAAAAGGCGAAGCGATCGAAATCGTCGACGAGCCGATCGACAGCCTGACGTTGGGCCGCCGCTACCTGCACACCATCAAGGTGCCGATCTTCGACGCCGAACACCGCCCCCAATTTATAATGGGAATCGCCGACGACATCACCGAACACAAGGCCATAGAAGAAGCGCTCCGGCAAAGCGAAACGCGTTATCGCACGCTGTTTCACAGCATGCCGGAAGCCGTGATCATGCTCTCGCGCGAGGGCCATATCCTCGACTGCAACCTCGCCACTTCGCACATCACCAGACTGCCTCGCGAACACTTGATCGGCGCCCGCTTTCAGGATTTGGGGCTTTACCGGACCGAGGACCTGGACGCCATGCAGCATCTCCTGGCGACGATTCTGGCGGAGCGAAAAGGCCCGGCGTTGATCCTGGAAATCCGGACGCCGGACGGCGAGCGGCGCTGGGTCGAGCATCACATCGTGCCGCTTTTAACCAACAACGAAGTCAAGGCTTATCAGGTTCTGGCGCGCGATATCACCGAAGCCAAAAAGGCCGAGGCCGAACGCGAACGGCTGCAACAACAGTTCTTGCAATCGCAAAAGATGGAAGCGGTCGGCCGCCTGGCCGGTGGAGTGGCGCACGACTTCAACAACCTGCTGACCGGGATTCACGGTTATGCGGAAATCGCCTTGAAATCATTGCACGGCAGCGATCCGTTGCGCCTGGAAATCGAGGAAATCCAACGCGCCGCCGAGCGCGCCTCATTTCTGACGCAACAGTTGCTGGCTTTCAGTCGCAAGCAGATGATCAATCCGCAACCGCTCGACCTCAACGAATTGATCGGCCATTCCATCCGCATGCTCGAGCGCGTCATCGGCGAGGACGTGCGGCTGATTTTCGAACCCGGCGATCTGCAGGGTTCGGTCAAGGCCGACGCGCATCAACTCGATCAAATTTTAATCAACCTGGCCGTCAACGCCCGCGACGCCATGCCCAACGGCGGCCGGCTGACCATTGCGACCGCCCCGCTCACCCTGAGCGAAGAGGAATGCCACGCCAATCCCGAAGCCCGCCCCGGGCGCTTCATCTTGTTGACGGTACGGGACACCGGGACGGGAATGAGCCCTGAGGTGATGGAACACCTTTTCGAGCCCTTCTTCACCACGAAAAGCAAGGACAAGGGCACGGGTCTGGGATTGGCGACAATCTACGGCATCGTCAAGCAAAACCAGGGCTGGATCCTGGTCGAATCGGCTCCCGGCGCCGGCACCGCGTTTCATCTTTACTTTCCGTGGTCGCCGGAAACCCCGGCGCAGTTGACCGCCGAGCCGGTCAACGCCGCGCCGCACGGCTGGGAAACGATCCTGCTCGTCGAGGACGAATCGCTGGTTCGCGGCCTGGCGAAAAAAGTGCTCACCCTTCATGGGTACCAAATTTTGGAGGCGGCGGACGGCGGCAGTGCCTATCTGCTGGCCAAACAGCGCACGGATCCGATCCATCTTTTATTGACCGATGTCATCATGCCGGAGATGAACGGGCGCGATCTGTACCAGAATCTGCAGGACCTGAAACCGGAGATGAAGGTGCTTTTCATGTCCGGTTATCCCGAGGACATGATCGGCGAACACGGCGTCCTGGATGAAAAAATCCCCTTTATCAACAAACCGTTTTCCCTCCAAAGCCTGGTCCGTAAGGTGCGGGATGTCCTGGACGGAACGGCGACGCCGCCGGCCGATTAAAAAACAATCTTTCACTCCGCCATTTGACGCCGCTATAATGGACCGATGTCAGCCGATACCAAAAAACCATCCGCACACGAAGCCGATCGCGGTGTTTGCTTTCCGCGCCTGGGAAGATGGCTGGCCGCGTTTTTTCTGCTCGCGTTTCCGGCCTGGATCTCATGCTCCGGCGACTCCCCGCCGGCCGTGAGCAAATCGGGCATCGAAATGGTCCCCCTCTCCGCGGGTCGCTTCCTGCGCGGCTCGCCACTCAATGAACCCCGGCGGCTATCCGATGAGGTCGAACAATGGGTCGTGATCGATCGGCCGTTCGCGATCGGGGCCACAGAAGTTACCCAGGAACAATGGCAAAAGTTGATGGGCGTCAATCCCAGCCGGTTTAAAGACGGCGGGCCGGCGTCTCCGGTTGAAAACATCACCTGGTTCGAAGCGGCCGAGTTTTGCAACCGCCTCTCCGTCGCCGACGGATTATCCCCGTGCTATCGACTGAAAAGAAACGGCGTCCTCTGGTCGGTTCGCTGCCGGGGATACCGCCTACCGACGGAAGCGGAATGGGAATACGCGGCGCGCGCCGGCACGACCACGCCTTTTGCCGCCGGTTCCTGCCTCGAGACGACACAAGCCAATTACCACGGCGGCTATCCGCTGCCTTCCTGTCCGGCCGGAGAAAACCGCGAACAAACCATGCCGGTGAAGAGTTTCAAGCCCAATCCGCTCGGCCTTTACGAAATGCACGGCAACGTCGCGGAATGGATTTGGGATTGGTATGCGCCCTATCCGGGAAATATTACCCACGACCCCACGGGACCGCGGCTGACCACCCTGCGGCGCGGCGTTCGCGGCGGCAGTTGGTTCGATCCGGCGACGTTTTGCCGCGCAGCCTATCGGGGCAAAGCCGCCCCCGATGCCCGCAGTCCGCTGGTCGGCTTACGGGTGGCCCGTACCCTGCCCTGATTTCGCTGCCGCTCGCGAGAAGCGTTTCGCGATTTTCTCGACCTGGCGAACGTAGCCGTCGGCGTCGAATTTCCGGCGCAGTCCTTGGTCGTTCATGTAGCGAATTTTCCCGAAGACGGCCCGTTCGCCCCAGGCGCGGTCGTGCTTGCCGAAGCACCAGGCGATGCCGGCATAGCCGTTCGGATCGCGGCCGTCCAATTCGTACTTATCGTTCAGCCAAACGGCGATCCGAAAGGCCTCCTCGGGCGTCGGCGTCCATTCGAGAATCTTCTTTCCCCAATACATTCGCAGGTAGCCGGGCATCCGGCCGGTGAGAACCATTTCCCGTTGCGCGGCGTTCCAGTAGGGGTCGTGCGTCCGGGCCTGTTCCCAATCCTCCGGCGAGTAGTGATATTCGCGCGGATCGCTCCGGTGCTCGTGCAAGGTTCGGAGAGCCCAAGCGGGCAGACCGGCCAAATCGTCGTACCAGGGATTGAAGTGGGCATGGTTCATCGCCAGTTCGCGGCGGACAATCAGCTCCTCGAGAAACGCTTCCCGGGCCGGGAGTTTTTTTCGCCGCACCCTCAATGCGATCGTCAGCGGCGAGATTTGCCCGAAATGCAAGTACGGACTGAGCCGCGAGGTGGCGTCACGGGTCGGATCGTTGCGCAGCCTTTCGTAGTCGTTCAATCGTCGTGCGGCGAACCGCTCCAGCAATTCCAGAGCGCGGGAAGTGCCGCCGGGACAATCGGCGACCGGCGGCACGTCACGCGCCACCCGCAACCGCGACAAAATGCCGGCCGGATCGAGCGGGAGTTCCTCGCCGGGCAGTTCCAGATGGATCGACGGGCAACGGACGGGCGTGGACGTCAACGGTTGCAGGAATTCCGGCAACAGCCGGTGGATCTTCGGCCGCAGCGTATAGGCGCCGAACTCTTCTTTTCGACTGGCCAATTCCACCGGCACGACGACATCGCTTTCGACCTGAATCAACGGCCGGTTCAGTTTTTGCGCCAGATCCTGCCGCCAGGCCCGTTGGTGGCGCAGATAGCCGCAATCGGTGACGACCAGCGAAGCCTGGTCGGCCAGCAGGGGTACGACCCGATTCGGCCGCCCCTGGCGAACGGTCAGGCGGATACCGCGTTCGGCCAGTCGGGATCGGGTTTCGAGCAACCCCTGTAAAAGAAAAACGTAATGCCGGAGATTGGCGCCCGGATAGTCGTCGACGAGCGCGAAACACACCACCAGCGGTTGCCGGCGTTCGTTGGCGGCGCGAACCGCGAATTCCAAGGCATGGTTGTCGAGCGCCCGCTGCGATTGTTGCATCCAATAAAGCACGTAGCGGCCGGCGGTCGGCGCCTGGCGATTGAGGGCTTGAATTCGGGCCGGGTGAATCATGGCACTCCCCGCGGAACCGGCGATTTACTCCGGGAAAACCATCCGGGTGCGGAAAATGTACGTCGGGCTCAATTGACCCAAGAGCCAGATCGTATCCGGTCCTCGGAGCGGCGAACTGTAATTGTAGACCCAAAATTCGGCGGCGGAATCTTGCAGCAGACCCGGAAAACAGGTGTCGCCGCGCGAAGGGAAATCCAGCACGAACTCGACGCTCAGGGATTCGGGATCAATTCGCCAGAGCGCGGTCCGCTTCGGCGCGATCCAATAATCGAGCTCGTACAGCAGATGTTGCAAAGCCGGCGAAAGGTCGTCATACCCGAGGTCGTAATCTCCGGTGCCGTTCAGATTGCGTCGCCCGATCAGGTACACTTCCTCGCCGTGCCGGAAAACGAGCGGCGAATCGTACTTCCGCGGATCGTTGACGCACTCCCAATCGCCCAGGTTGTCGGCCGCGGCCCGGCAGATATTGGTGCCGAAACCGCGTTTGTCGCCCATCTCGTTGCGGCTGACCGCCACCAGCGAACCGTCGTCCAGAAAAACGAAATCGGTCTCGGAACTGCCGCCGGTGATGACGACCGGCTGTCCCGGAACCACCGGCTCCCATTGATAGCCGTCGGCAGTGGTCAACCAATGAACCTCCATCGGTTCGGGATCGACATCGTAGATGTTCTCGCCGCCGACATAGGTCAGCAGGTACGGCACGTCGTCGATGACCTTGGCCCGCCAGGGGATGAACCCTTCCTCATAGAAAAATTCCGGCTCCGACCAATCGCCCGGCCCCCGGTACTCGGTGACCATCATGCCTTGCGGCTGGAAATCGAGCGGGTTCGTGCCGAGAACGGCAAAGTACAAAAACAGCTTACCGTTCCACGATAGCAGGCGCGGTTCGCGCAAGTCGGCCCCCCGGTGGATGCTCGTCTCCAGATCCCATTGCGCCTGATCGGCGCTGCTGACGACATAGAGCGTGGCCTGGTCGCTCGCGAAATGGGAAGGCGCCGTGCGAAACGCCAGAAAGACGCGGCCGTCGTGGCGCGTGACGTCCAGGTTGTTGTTGGCCGGCTGCAAATCGACCGCCGCGGGCAGGCCGTCCGACGGCACCACTTTTTCAGTTGCGGAGAGAACCGGCGGCGCGGGCGTCTCTTCATGGTCGTTGTCGTCGTCGTTGTCGTCGTCGGTTCCGTCCGCGGCGGTGTCGTCGTCGGCCGGCGAAGGGTCGGCGCAATCGCAATCCTCGTCGGATGAGCAACCCGCGCCGAAACACCAGAGCGACAGAATCAGAAATAGGAACAGCCTGGAGATATTTTTCATTTATTTCCCCTATCCTGACGACCAACCCGGATTATTGTCACCCTGCGCGAGGCATTGGCGCTCGGTCGATGATACACAAACCTTTCAGGCCGGAACAACAACCATTTGCCTGACGATCCGGAATTCCCTTGACATCATCACCGGCGCCCTTACCATAGCCTCAAATTTGATCAATCGACGGCGAAACGGATATACCGGCAATCATGAAAACGGCTGTTGCCCGCGACGGAAAAAAACGGATCGCGGTCATCCACAATATCGATTTCCTCTCCCGGCCGGCGACCGCCGGGCCCGATGAACCTCTGACTTTCGAGGCCGACGCCGAGGTCGCGCAAACCGCCGCCAAAATCGCCGAAATCTTGCGCGCGCAAGGGCACGAAGTAACGATCCTGCAGGCCAGCGATTCACTGGATCACCTACCCGCCGAATTGCGTCGCCTGAGCATCGAGGTCGTTTTCAACCTGGTCGAGACGCTGGCGAGCGACGCCTCGCGCGAGGCCGAGCTGCCGCTGCTGCTCGAAGCGCTGCAAATCCCTTATACCGGCAATGGCCCACGGGCTTTGCACCTGGCGCACGCCAAGGACGAGACCAAAAAACTGCTCGCCGCCCAGGGCATCCCGACGCCGCAAGGCCTGGCGATTCACCGGATCGGCGATCTTTCACCCGCTCTCGTCGCCGGTTTGCGCTTCCCTTTGTTCGTCAAACCGGCCCGGACCGACGGTTCCATCGGGATCGATCAGGATTCCATCGTGCGCGACTTTTCCGCCTTGCACCGGCGGGTCGCCTGGCTGCTGGAACACTTGCCGGCGCCGGCGCTCGTCGAGGAATATCTGCCGGGCAAGGAAATCAACGTGGCCGTCTTTCCCGATCCGTTCGCGGGCCACGTGGTGCCGACCGAAATCGTGTTCGATTGCTTTCCGGCCGGGCACGAACCGATCGTCACCTACGATTGCAAGTGGCTTCCCGAATCGCCGGAATTCGCGGCCTATTCCCGCCCGTGTCGCGACGATCTGCCCGCGGAGCTGCGCGAGGAAATTTTACGGATCGCCCGGACGACGTTTCTCGCGCTGGGCGGCACCAGCTACGGACGCGTCGATATGCGGCTGAACGAGCAAGGCCGGCCGGCGGTGATCGACGTGAACCCGAACAACGACCTCGACCCCGAAGCCGGCCTGGCGGTCGCCGCGCGATCCGCCGGAGTCGAATATCCGGATTTGATCGCCCAAATCCTCGCCGGCGCATCCTTGAAGGGAACCCATGAAAATCCGACCCATTCTTAAACAAGACCGCGAGCCGTTGGCCGCCCTGTTGCGCCGCACCGACAATTTCACGTCTGAAGAAGCGGCGGTTGCGCTGGAATTGATCGACGATTCCATCGAACGGCCGGATTCCAGCGGTTATCGCTGCCTGGTGGCGCTGGACGAAAACGGTCCGGACGGCTCGGACTACCTGGGATATGTCTGTTACGGCTCGACGCCGATGACGACGCATACCTACGATTTGTACTGGATCGTCGTGGACTCGACCCATCGCGGCAAGCATATCGGGCGCCAATTGCTGGCCGCCATGGAGGGAGACTTGCAACTGATCGGCGGCCGGATCATCCGCGTCGAAACGTCCTCGCAGGAATCCTATCAAGGCACGATGAAATTCTATGAGAAAGAAGGTTTTGTGGTCGCCGGGCGGATTCCGAATTTTTATAAGGACGGAGACGACCTGCTGATTTATATCAAGGCGTTATCATGACTGCAGGCCGGCGGCCGCCACGAAGCCGATTAATTCTCCAAGGCCTGGCGAATTTTTAACGACAGGGTCTCGATCGAAAACGGCTTCTGAATAAAGTGCGTACCCTCTCTGAGCGCCCCTTGGTGTGCGATGATGTCCTCGGTGTATCCCGACATATAAACCACTTTCAATTCCGGAATGATCTCCCGCAAGCGATTGTACAATTCCTTTCCGTTTAGGGCCGGCATGATCACGTCGGTGAGCAGCAAGTCGATTTTCCGCGCCATGGCGAGACAATGCTCTTGCGCTTCCGAGAGGGTTGCCGCAGCCAGTACCCGGTAACCCAATTTGCGCAGGATCTTTTCCGCCAACCGCCGGACGGTGTCCTCGTCCTCGACCACCAGGATGGTTTCCCGGCCGGTCGCCAGCGCCGGCGAATGCTCTTCCAAGCGGTCTGATGCACGTTCGGCCGCCCGCGGCAAATAAATATTGAACGTCGTGCCGATCCCGGGTTCGGAATATACGCCGATCACCCCCCGGTTCTGCTGCACGATGCCATAGACCATCGCCAGCCCCAAGCCGGTGCCTTTGTCCTTGTCCTTCGTGGTGAAAAACGGCTCGAAGATGTTTTTCAACAAGGTGGAATCCATGCCGATCCCCGTGTCGCTGATGGACAACAGCACATAATCGCCCGGAACGATCTCCGGATGATCGGCGCAGAAAAACTCGTCCAACCGGCAGTTCGCGGTCTTGATCGACAGGATGCCCCCGGTCGGCATGGCGTCGCGCGCGTTCACCGACAGGTTGACCAGAATCTGGTCGATTTGATGCGGATCGGCCATGACCGCCCACAGGTCGGGCGCGGGGTTGAACTGCAACTGGATATCCTCGCCGATGATCCGCCCGAGCATCCGTTGCGCCCGGCTCAGGACGTCATTGAGGTCGATGATTTTCGGGGCGATCAATTGTTTTCGGCTGAAGGCCAGCAACTGCTGGGTCAACGCGGCGGCTCGATCGGCGGCGTATTTGATTTCCTGCGCATCCTGAAAGAGCGGATCGGCGGGCGGCAAGGCCAGCGACAATATTTCGGCATAACCCTGAATCGCCGTCAGCAAATTGTTGAAATCGTGCGCCACCCCACCGGCCAGACGGCCGATTGCTTCCATCTTTTGCGATTGCCGCAATTGCTCCTCGAGCTTCCGTTTCTCCTGTTCGGATCGCTTATTGTCGCTGATGTCGATGACCGTGGCGATCACCGCTTTTTCCGCCGGCTTACCGATGGACGCCAGGCGAATCCAGGCATCAAACAACACGCCGTCCTTGCGGACCCATTTGGTCTCCGTCTCGCAGTATCCAAGCGGATTGTCCAAATGGTAAGCGATTTCGCCGACGCGTGCGTATTCTTCATCGCTCGGGTAAAGAACCCTGGCGCTTTGGCCGATCAGTTCCTGTTTGTCGCGCCCGAGCATCGCGGCCATCGCGTCGTTGTACCAGTCCAGGATGCGATTCCGCACCACGCCAATCCCGATCGGCGAGGAGGAAAAGATCGCCCGCAACGTTTTTTCCGACTCCGCCAAGGCGTGTTCGGCCTTTTTACGATCGGTGATATCGCGGCTGACGCCGACCATGCCGATCGGCTCGCCCGAATCATCCAGAATCGGCGACTTGATGGATTCAAAATATTGTATGCCGCCTTCCGGCAAAGGATTTTCCTCTTCGAACCGCAATGGCCGCTTTTCGCGAAAAACGGCTTCGTCGCTACGCCGGCAGTATTCCGCCAGATCGGGAGGAAACAATTCCGCGTCGGTTTTACCGATCAACTCCTCGGTAGTGCGACCGACCATCCGCTCGAATGCCCGGTTGACCAGCATGTTGCGGCCTTGCTGGTCCTTGAAATAGACGATGTCCGGGATCGCCTGCAATAGGGTCTGCAAATGGGTGGTCTTTCTGGCCAGCTCCATTTCCGCATTTTTTCGGTCGGAAATATCGTGCACGATTGACAAAATATGCGGCTCACCCCGGATATCGAGCAATCGGGCGGACATCAATCCGGGCGCGATCCGGCCGTCTTTCAGCCGGAAGTTAGCCTCGAAATCACGTACGAAGCCATCCTGCCGCAGCCGTTGGATCAGTTTCTCGCGATCCGCCGAGTCCGCCCAGATGTTGATTTCGATCGAGGATCGACCGATCACATCTTCGCGCGTATAGCCGGTCAGATCGGTAAAGCCTTGATTGACGTCCACATAGAGACCATCGACCAGACGGTTGATATTCATCGAATCGGGGCTGGTATGAAACGCCAGGCGAAACAGTTCCTCGCTGCGCGAGGAAGTGTCCTCGAAAAGTTTGCGATCGGTAACATCCAGGAAGACGGCCAGAATTGCGGACGTATTCCCATTCAAATCGGTCAATGGCCGCGCGGACACGATGATATAGGCCCGCGAACCGTTCGGCCGAACAATTCTCAAATGGTAGACGTCCGAATGCCCCGCCACCCGCCGGCGGGTTTGAGCGCGCAGAATCTCCGCGTTTTCCTGGTCCACGAATTCGAAAAAGTTACGGCCGGTCAATCGGCTGTCGAAAATCCGTTCCGCGGCCGGATTGACGAAAAGGAAATTGTCCTCCAGATCGACGATCCCTACCCCTTCGGTGATTAATTCCACCAACAATCGATAACGCTCCTCGCTGGAACGAATCATTTCCTCCGTGCGCTTCCGGTCGGAGATGTCGCGGATGATGACCAGAACGGCTGGACGGCCCTCGAATGGAATGCGACTGGCGTGAAAATCGACTTCAACTTGGGTGCCGTCCCGGCGCTTCACCTTGCTTTCCACAATCGCCATATTCCGCTCGCCGCCGGAATACCGACGATAATATTCCTTCACGCGATCCCATTCGTCCGCGGTGAAAAACCGCTCCATTTCCCGGCCGATGATTTCCTCCAGCGAATAGTCCAACAACTCCACCAGACGCGGATTGGCAAAACGAACCCGGCCCGCCTCGACTACGCAAAGGCAATCGCTGGCGGCATCCACCAGGGCGTGATATTTTTCCTCGGACTCCCGGAGTTTGTTTTCGGTGCTCTTGTATTCGCTGATGTCTTTAATGATTGAAATCGTCCCGAAGAAATCGACTTCCGGAAGTCGGAGCGGTTGCAGTAGCCAATCCAGCCAGATTTCTCTGCCCAGTTGATTCACTGAACGGATTTCACCACGCCAGACGTTTGTCCGCTGAAAATCCTCCTGTGCTTTCTCGAAGACCTTTGCCGAACCCTTGGTAATAAGCACCTCCTGCAGCGGCTTCCCTAAAGCCATGGTTTCTTCGATGCCGAAGAGCCGGATCGCCGCTGGATTCCAATAGATAATGAAGAACTGACTATCCGTCACAACGATTGTGTCTTTAAATTCATGAAAAAGATGAAGATGGCGGTAGACTTCCTTGGATGCGATCAACACGATCTTCGCCTCAACACTTCTTTAATAGCCGATCCAAAGCATTTTCTCTTCCATTTCAGTTCGGCGGTATTTTCGCGAAGAATGAGTAAAAATTACTACCTTTTTCATCCTCCGCATCCCTGAAATGTAAGGTTGTCCAAACAAAAAAACTGACCCCAATATGAAAAAAGAAAAGATAAATGGCATTGGAATATACATTTGCTTAATAATATCAATTAGTTAAGAGACTTTTACAGAAAATGAGCCATTGCGAATAAAAAAAATTATAAAAATTTTAAAAAAAATGTTGACAGCAAAAATAAAAGAAGATATAGAAGATACAGATTATATGAAAGCCTATGGATGGGCACTTAAAGAGGCAGTAATCAACACCCTATAAAAGGGAAAGGGAGCAAATAATGAAGATGCAGAAATTCTACGTCCTGGCGAGTGTAGTGTTGGCGGTCCTGGCGTTCAGCGCCGTCTCTTATGCCGGAGTGCCGGTCGTCATCGGCGACTACGTTTGGTTCGATGCCAACGGCAACGGCCAACAAGATGATGGTGCGGATGCGGGTATCAACGACGTGCAGGTTCTGTTCTTCCGCGACTACGACTGCAACGGCATCATCGACGGTTATGATGAGCTTTACGACTACGACTTCACCTCGAACGACGCGGCCGGTAATCCGGGCTATTACCAAATCGCCGGCTACAGCAGCTTCTGCTTCGTGGCTTTCCTTAATGAAAGCACCGTTCCGGCGGACCTGATCCATACGACGGCGACGGAACTGGGTGTCGGCCAGTCCACCAGTAATCAGTTCTGGGTCGATTTCGGCCTCGGCTACGAGATCATTCACGAAGCGGATTTTGTCTGCCCGAAGACCATCGGCTTCTGGAAGCAGCAGTTCACCGCCAAGAAATCGGCGAAATACACCCCGGCTGAAATGGCGGCGATCGTTGACCTGGCGCTCGAGCTGACCCCGGTATTCAATTCTTACGAAGAATTCCCGTACTACCTGAACATCAACGGCAATGCCGGTCCCTTGGCTCGCGCGAAGAAACAATTCGCGGGCTTGACCCTGAACCTGGCGGCTTACGAACTTCGCAACCAGATCAGCTTCAAGGCCGGTATGCCTGACTTCGCCGAACTGAATTCGGTTCTGACCGACGCGGAAACCGTTAGCGAAGCGTACACCGAAATCGAGAGCTACATCCTGGACGGCGCGAACCTGGAACTGGCCAATGACCTGGCCGATGCGTTGAACAACGGCATGGGCCTCAACACGACCTGCGCGGACTAAACGGATTCGGGTTTACCCGGAAGAAGATGGGGTTATGGGGATGCGGGCGGTAACCAGAAGCAAAGGGGTAGTTCTGATGAACTTGATTGACAACATGATTGAATACAGCGTGTCCGGTTTGCTGATGTTGCTGCCCGTTGCATTGATCATGGCGACAATCGTTCGGTTGACGTAGCGAAACAAAATCGCGCCTGACCAAACGTCAGCCATATTTACCAGCCCGCTTCGGCGGGCCTTTTTTTTATTGATCGCGCCAATTACTCGTTTCGTTGCTTGGCCGGTCGGCAAACAGGCGATCCTTTATCCCCTGTTTGAAAGAAGGGCTGGGAATAAGCCGCCTAGGACCTAAACCTTTCACATCGGACGAGCCATTGGAGCGAGCGGGGAATCCCTACGCGGCGGGAACGAAGAGTCGCTTCGGTGGGCGACAACCGGCCGAGGAGACGAGCCGGCAAACAACGCGAGAAAAAATACGGTTTAAATACAACAAGGGCAGGCTTCTCAGCCTGCCCTTGTAATCGACTTTATACGGTTTAAACCGATTATCGTTGATCGACGAATTGGATCAGTCGGTTTTCTTCCTCGAGGTTTAGGGCCGCGAAACGCATGCCGATGCCCAGATTCTCTTCTTTCGGCTGCAGGTAGGCGATGTCCCCTTGCCATTGGGCGCCGCCGAGCGGCCCGTCGATGACCGAAACGTTCAACTTGAACAGCCCGAAGGGAATCATCAGCGCTTTTTCGCCATGGACCACGAGTCGCGCGCCGCCGCGTGAAAGATCTTGAATCACGGCTTCGTAGGGCCCATAGGCCTCGCCGTTCCGCACGAACAAGCGAGCCGGTTCATTGCAGAGAATGCGCCGGAACTTACGCTGCCAGGGCGTTTCGCCCTCGCCCAACAGATCGGCCGGCATCTGATTCTTGGCCATGAAACGGTACAACCCCGCGGTGGAAATCCGCCGCTCATTGCTGCCTGGGAAACGGAACCCTTCCAAACGGTTCTCGTCGAACCATTTGATCACCGTGTTGATATTGACCCCAAGCAGGCGAGCAACTTCACCAGTCGTGTAGATTTTCTTGGTTGCCATGGTTTTCCCTTTCCAATCCGTTGATCTGCTCCGTCGTGCCGGAACGGAACAGCAACAGTATAATGACTCATCACTCCATAGTTCGCATTCGCGTATTTTTCAACCCACTCCAAATCAATTTGGAGCCAATGGAAGTATTGCAAGTTTTATCCTTATTGTCAATGATTTTCTCATTCCTATTAAAATTGCATTTTAAAGCTGGGAAAATCGTTGAATCAACATTCCATAATCATTACAATTAATTAGACAATTTTCAATTATTTCCCACCTCATGATCCTTTTGTCTTTTTTCTATGCAATGGGGTCAAATCCTGATAAAACCGGCAGGCAAATCCAATTGAGGCCATTCATGACGCAAAAAATCCGCTTTTTATTGATCGCTTGCACGATCATTTTCCCGCTTTTTATGACCACCACCGCGCATTCTCAGGCACCGGAAACCGAGGATGCCGCCTGGGCAAAAATTCAAAAGCTGCTGGTGGAACCGGATGACAACCGCGATGACCTGTTCAATCTGCTGGACGCATTCCGCGAAGCCTATCCCGAAAGCGCGCACAAAGACGAAGTGGCGTTATGGATGTTGAAGATAACCACCGACTTCAAGGATCCGAATACCGTCCGGTTCGTCGACATCCTGGAAAGCCTGGCGCAAAGCGCCGCCCAGACCGAAGTCCGCGGCGAAGCGCTTTTCTGGAAGGCGCACATTCTGTACAGCTCCGTCAACATTCAGGACGGCTTGGCCGGGTTCCGGCAATACCTCGAACGTTTTTCGGACGGTCCCCGCGCCGACCAGGCGCGCTTGTTTCTATCGTTGGAAGACAAGATCGAGGAAACGCGCCGGAATTTTCTGACCGCGATCCACGCGACGCTGAAAACGGTCGCCGAGAAAAAAATGTTCGAGATCGGTTTGCGGGTGCAGCTTTATTCCAACTCGCTGGACGCCCGCCTCGCGTTGACCGCCGATCGCGGCAGTTCCATCCGCGCCACCGCGCCGTGGATGAATTTCCACCTCTACACCGGCGCCGAGGGCTTGTTCGTCCACCTGCCCGACGACAAGACCCTGCTCCGTTTTCCGACCGATCTGCACATGAAGCCGACCCTGGTCTGGAACGCGGATCAGATCAATCTCGGTTTCATTTCCACCCAGCAGCCGGCCGAACCGAAGCCGACGGTCGACGTGAAGCCCGATGAGGTGATTCCGGTGCTGGCCGATCGCCTGGCCACACTGCACCTGTCGCAATCCGGGCGCGATTTCCGCATTTACAACGTCGGCCTGTTGCCGCCGGCGAGTCAGGCGCCGAGTTCCGTTTTTTCCTTCGACCGCGACAATCGGCTGGCCAACGTTTTGTTCAACGACCGCCACGGCGCGAAACTCCTGGAGGTGAGCGAAATCACCTTCGCGCCGCAACCGGATAAATCGCCCGTCAAAGCTCCCGCCAAACAGGTGCGCGAATTGGCGATTACCGACATATCGCTGGCCAATGCCGGCAGCTATCTCTTCGCGACGATCGAAAAACGCAAAGCCGCCATTCCCGATTACGAGTCGCTGATGCAGGCCAAACCGACTGTCATGGCCCTGTTGAGCCAGTTGGACGGCATTCTTTCGCTCGTGCGCGCCAGCGTCACCAACGAGGAAAAGCTGGCGCAGGTCGACGCGCAATTGAAGGCCGGCCCGGCGGACGCCGCCTTGCTGTCGCGTCGCGCGACCCTGCTGACCGATCTGCGCCGGCTGGATGAAGCGGAGCAAGCCGTCGCGCAAGTGAAAACCGCGCTCGGCGAAACGCCCGAAGCGATCTTGCTCGAAGCCGAATTCCTGGTCGCGAAAAACGAACCGGCCCGGGCGCGCGAACTGCTGGCGACGGCCGTCGCGAAGTACCCGCAAAACGGGGCGTTGCTCGGCCGCTACGCCCAGTTGTTGTTCTACGAAAACGCGTCCGAGGCGATGCGTCTGGCCGCCCAGGCGATCGACCTGGATCCGACGCAGACCGACGCCTACCGCTTTCTGGCGAGCGTTTATCTCAAGGTGGGGATGACCGACGAAGCCTTGCGCGTACTCAACGCCGGCATTCAGAAAGCCGCCGCGCCCGATGAACTGCGCACCTTGCAGGGATTGATTCTGTTCAATGCCGGGCGGCTCGAAGAAGCCCGCGAAGCGGTGAAAAGCATTCTGGATGCGCCGCCGTCGGAGCAGACGCCGATGGCGAAGATGATCGAGCTGATGGTCAACCTGAAAAAGGCGGACGCCGGCCAGCCGTGAAGCGGCGGGTTATAGATAACACGCGTCCACACATTCCAGTAGCGAATCGCAATTATTCGTTTCGTCCGCGAAACAGGCTTGGGTGCATTCTTGTACTTTCTTCGGCAGGCCGGGGTAGCAAACCCAGATGGCATATTCAGAGTAAGTCAGCGCGCATTCTTCAAAGGGGCCATAATAGTATCCCCAAAAGCAGTCGGGTGCGTCGGTAGCCATGCAGGTATCCACGCAGGTATCGGACCCGGAGCAACCCGCTTTTGTCCCTAATTCACTGTACAAAGCCGCGATGCAGTCCTCAACGCAATCCTTTCGCCATTGTTCGAGGTTTTCATCGCAACCGTAATACTTGAATTTGTCGTAGTCCATGCAGGGTTTGTAATCCGAGATGTCATAGTAGTTACTACAAGCCAGTTGCGCCTCCGTGGCCTGATGCTTGGTTTTTTTCCCGCCGCCGCAAGCCGTGAAAATAACGGCCACGAAAACAAGCAGGCAAATGAAACACGCGAATCGACGACCTTTCATGGATCTTCCCTCCGAAATGAAAAAACAATCAACTGGGAAATGCCTATTCTTTTATCATCTTAATCTCGGGCATACAAGCGGCAAGGCCGGGTAACGCCGGGTAACGCCGTTGACAGACCGGCGATTCGCAACAACAGTAGGCAAACATCATCCGTAAGGGAGCACTATTGGCGAACAGAGGACTGATCCGGGCGGCGATTGTTCTGGCGGCGCTCTTTTTCGCGGCCGTCGCGGCGGCGGCACCGCGGGCGCTTAAACCGGTCTGGCAAACCGAATTGGGCGAACCGGTGACGGACGCCGTCGCCGCCGGAAACCGGTTGTTCGTCGGCCACGCCGCCGGCGTCCGCGCCTGCTCCCTCGCCGATGGGCACGAACTCTGGAAAGTCGATGCCGCCGGTCTCACAAGCCTGGCCGCCGACAATGACAATCTCTGGCTGATCGCCGGAACCGCGCTACGTCGGCTCGATCCCGCCACAGGCCGCGAGCAGGCCGCCGCGACGCTCGAAAGCGGCGGCGCCCTCCTGGCGCCCGCGCCGTTCGAAAATCGCCTGCTGCTGGAAATCGCCGGCGGATCGCAGGTGCGCGACGCCGCATCGTTGCAATTGCTGTATCAAAGCCCCGCCCCGCTCTTCGGCGAGCGGGCGGCGTTTTTACGCCAATCGGGCCAATGGCGCGCCCGGCTCGACACCGGGCGGCGGCAAATCTTTTTCGTGGAAAATGGCCGCCTGCGCGCCGTGGACGCGGCGACCGGCAAACCGGCCTATACCGTCGCGGAAGCCGTCGACCTGATCGACTGGCCGACGGTGCACGAGGATCGCGTTTTCGCCGTCAACGCGAAAAAAATCCATTGCTTCGCCACCAAAAACGGCAAGCTCCTCTGGTCGAATCGCTTTGCGGCGCCGAATCCGATCGACCCGGCGATCCTCACCAACCGCGCCGATTCGGCCGCCTTGAGCGACCTGCCCTGGCACCAGCGCCTTTGGAAATGGGGCAAACGGCTGGCCGGCGCCGATTGGGAAGACCTGCTCACGTTGCATTACAAGAACGGCCTCGTTTTTTATTTCATCCATCGCAACAAGTTGCATCTGTCCCATCCCCTGCCCGACGAGGTGACGCTGATCGCCGACGACGGACGCTTCGTTTTTTGGCTGTATACCTTCGTCGACGAGAAGGACGGCACGACGAAGAGCGTGCTGATGCGTCATGACAAGGTGAAAGAGATGCTCTACGGCCGTTCGGCGGTCGCCGGGCGCGGCAGCGGGTTTACGGTTTTCGGAAATAACCGCCTGTACGCCGAGCTCGCGCCCGGATATCTGGCCGAACTGACGCCGATCGAATTGGAGCCGCGGGGCGTGTCGGTGTTTCCGGAGGATGAATTGCGGACGTTGCTCGAGGCCGGCTCGCGGATCGTCGCGGTTTCGCGCCTCGGCCGCATCCACGTCTTTCCGCGCTGAATTAGCGGGTATACCCGCCGCTCAACCAACGCCAACGAATCCGGGCCAATTCCAGCAGGCTGCGCGGCAAGTCCACCGCCAGGCGAACCTTGGTTTCGGGGTTGTTGGTCCAGACGACTGGAATCTCGCGGACCGTGAAGCCGAGCCGCAACGCCAAAAAGAGGATTTCCGCATCGAAGCTCCAGCGGTCGATCGCGCTGTGCGCGAACAGTTTTTCGGCCGCGTCGGCCCGAAACAGTTTGAAGCCGCAGGTGATGTCCGTGAGGCCGGGAGTGAAAAACCGCAAGGTCATTTGTCGAAAGACCTCGCCCAGCATTTTCCGGTATTTCGGTTGCGGCACCGGAACCTGGCTTTGATCGGTCTTGCGCGTGCCGATGACGATGCTCGCGCCGGCTTCACCCAGCCGCAGAAATTCGCCGGCCACCTCGATCGGCACCGACAGGTCGATATCGGTGAAAAGGCGCCAGCGTCCGCGCGCCGCCAGCATTCCGGTTTTCACCGCATAGCCCTTGCCGCGATTGACCGGCAGGCGGATCAGCGCGGCGTCCGCCCGGCCGCGCAACAGGGTTTCCACCCGGTCCGGCGTGCCGTCGCGGCTACCGTCGTCGACCACCAGCAAATCCGCCGCCAATCCCGCCGTATCCAAAAAGCGCAACAACGCGGTCAGGCCGGCCTCGAGCCGCCGCATTTCGTTGTAAACCGGAACGATGATGGTCAAATCCGTCGGGGTCATTTTCCTTCCGTCGTCGTTGGCTCGACCGGCAATCCGCAATCCTGGCCGAACCGTTTGATGGCCGGATGTCCGGGTTCCAGCCGGCGCAATTGATACAAGGTCGCGGCGACATCGCCGCAGCGGTTCAACTGCCGGTAGGTCGCGGCGGTCAGCACCAGGTTTTCCACCCACTGCCGCCGGTTCAGATTGCCGCGGCGGTGCTGCGCCAACACCGACAGCGCTTCCGCCGGCATGCCGTTGATCAGATAGGCGTGCGCCAGCGAGATCGCCAGATCCAAATTGGCCGGCTGCAAGGCGAAAGAGCGGCGGTAATCCGCGAGCGATCCTTGCCGGTCCTTGAGGGCGGCGTGCAACTGGCCGCGGTAGTAATAGCACGGCGCGCAGAGCGAATCCAATTGCAACGCCTCGTCCATCTCGGCCAAGGCGTTTTCATACTGTTTTTCGGCCAGGTACACCAGGCCCAGAAACGAATGATATTCGGCGAAATCGGGGCGGATGTGCAGCGCCAGCTTGGCTTCGGCCTCGGCCGCCGGCCAGCGCCTAGCGTCGACCTGCAGCTTGGCGCGCAAGTGGAAGGCCCGCGAATAGATTTCCTGCGCCGTCCAGTCGTAGCCCCGCGGCGCTACCAGCGGGCTGTTCAAGACCGTCAGAAAATATTTGCGCCAGAGATCGCGGTCCGCGGCCGTCTGGACGCCATCCCACGGTTCCGCCGCCAACCGGTAGATCACGCCGTGGGGAGTCAGGTTCGCCGGCTCGATCAGCGGCTGCGTCTCCCAGCCATAATCCCAATAAACGCCGCCCGGCCCGGCGCTGGCCAGCAGCATGCGTTGCGCGTCGCCCGGCCGGTTCGGATCGTAATCCGCCAATCGCAACGCCGGAAACCGCCGCGCCAGTTCGTCAGGATACGCCAGCCAGACACGATGAATGAAGCGGACGTCGGGGCGCCATTTCTCGATGAGCTGTTGATAAAACATGTTGTACGCCAGGGCATCCTGAAATCCGACGAGAATCGCGCCGGTCGGCAGCGAGGCGAGAACGCCGTTGCCGTGCCGTTGCGCGAGATCGTGGGTATGGCGGTCGCATTCCGCCCAATTGCGCCCAACACCCCAAACCGCGACGCCCGCCGACAGCAACGCCGCCGCCGCGATCAATCCGGCGGCCCCGGACTTCCCGCGGCGCGTCGCCCATTGCCCGAGCCGGGCCAACCCCAACCCGCCCAACAACGCTTCCAGCAAAAACAACGGGATGTAGCCGAAGGCGCGGTACCAATCCTTGATGTAAAGGTAGAGGTGGCCGAAGAAAATCAGGATCACCAACAGCGCCAGGCGCGGCGCGCGCGCCGCCAGCACGCCCAGGCCGATCAGCGCGCCGACGGCGAGGACCGGATTGAGCTGGTCCCAGAAATGGGAAAACAGGCTCTTCAAATCGAACCCGATCCGCTGCCAGGGAAAATGATGAATGACCCCCGAGTATTTGCGGCCGGTGATCTGCGCCAGGAAGGCATCCCACGTTTCGGGATTGCCGTAATCGTAGGGCAGACCGGTCGACGAGCGAACCGGCAGATAGGCGAAAACGGCGAACCCCAGAAAAAAGAAACCGATCATCAGCAGCAGGCCGCGCCACCGGAGTCGCCAACGCGAGCCGACGCAGAGCGCCAGGCCGAACGCTGGCGCGTAAAGGATCTGCACCATGTGGATGCCGCACGACAGTCCGAGCAGCAAACCGATCGCCGCCGGCCAGCGGTAATCGTCCGCCGCTTGGTAGGCGAGCGCCGCCATCCAGAGCAGGCCGGCCAACACGGCGGCCTGCAGCGAATAGACCTCGGCGACTTCGCTCCAGGACCAGAACGCCGGCGAAAAGGCGAAGCCCAGGGCCGCGACCGCGCCGAACAACCGCGCCGGGACCGGCGCCGCGAAACGCAATGTCTCCAGCCAGGCGACGGCCGCCCGATACAAAAGAAAAACCGCCGCCAGCGCGCCGAGCACGCTCAGCAGATTGGCGCGCCAGGCCAACGTGGCCAGCGGCAGAAAACTCAGCGCTTTCGACAAGAGGGAAAAAGTCGGCGAACCCGCCGGATGGCCGATGTCGAGTTGATGGCCGAGCAGGCAGAATTCCATGCTGTCGCGCCAGAAGATACCCGGCGCCATGGCGGCCAGGTAGACGGTAAAAACGGCCAGCCCGCCGGCGATTACGGCCGGCCGGTGGAAAGATCGCTGGGTGGAATCGAACAAATGGTTTCCCGCATCCTGCCGGCGCGCCGCCAAACGGCGCGGGCGTTTTCATCCGCGACCGATCGCTGCATCGGTGTTTGACCGCTAGGTTAGACCGTTTCGCGGCTCGGAATCAATCAGTTTCGCTGGCGGGCGGAAATCCGGCGGCCGGCCGGATCGCGGCGTCATTGGGGCTGTTGCTGCTCTTGGTAGCGCAGCCATTCGCCCTTGTGCTTGCCGAAGATGAACATATAGCTGATGAACGCCTGGTATTCGAAATAGTCGTTGCTGTTGAGGTCGGCGCCGAAGCCGCCGCCGACGGTCAGGCGGTGCTTCAAGGCGATCTGCCATTCCAGGCTGCCGTAGCCGCTGAGCGAGACGTTGTCCTCGTCCTTGGCGATTTCGCTGGAGACGATATTGTAGGCCGGCACCAGGCCGACGGTGTAGATGAGGTTGGGCCGGACATCGTCGCGCAAATCGAGCGAGATGCCGTGGCTCTGGTAAACGTGCGGCGAGAAATAAACGCCGAGCACGCCGGGCAGTTCGTCGTCGAAGGTCTGATAGCTGTAAATGTAGCCGGGCGTGAAATACGGCCCGTCGAAGAAGGTATAACCGAGCGCGGCGCTGATCAGGTCGGCCTGGTTCTGATCGACCAGCGTGCCGCCGTCGACCCACGTGTGACGATACTCGCCGCGGATGTTCATCCGATCCAGCGGCGTGACGCGCAGGACGCCGCCGACGTTGTCGCTGCCGATGCCTTCGCTGATCGCCACGTTCGTCTGCTGGATGTCGTCGCGGTAGGCGTAGCCTTCCAGGCCCACGTAATCGTAGATGTTGGTTGAGAGTGCGCCCAACCAGTTTTGCGTGGTGGGCAGATCGGAATAGCAGTTGACGCCATATTCGCCGCGCGCCGAAACCTCGCCGAACAAGCCGACGACCAGACCGACGCGGGGCGAAACCCGGTTGATCGATTCTTGACGATCCTCGTTGTGCCGCGCTCCAACCACTTCACCAAACGCTTCGCCGCCATCGCCGAAGAGATAGGTGAACCGGCTGCCGAGCGAAATCTCATTGTTCCGGCGGTCGAACCGCCAGGCTTCGCGCCAACCGAGCGTCGTCTCGACGCGCGGCGCCGACTCGTAACGCACGCGGGCCAGGCCGGCTTTCGCGTCCTCGTTGTCCGGATCGATTTTCGAAACGATTTCGTATTCGCGCCTGGCGCTGGCGAACATCCCCGACTGCAGGTAGATGGCCGCCAAAGCCAGGCGATAGCCGATGTTGGTCGGATTTTCCTTGACCAGCTTCTCGAAGATGTAGCGCGCCCGCTTGTAGCGGTTGTGCAGCGCCAACTCCTCCGCCAGGCGGAGCCGATAGCGCTGCTCCGCCTCGTCCATTCCGGGCGGACCCGTGCCGGGCCCGCCGGCCATCATGGTTTTACCGGGGTAGTTGAACCATTGATCGAGGAACGCGCCCTCGACGTACTCGATGTTGTAGAGTTTCAGGAAATCGCGCGCTTCCTGGTCTTTCGGATCGACGACGACGATGCGCTTGTACTGGTCGATCGCCGCGTCGATGTTGCCCGCGCCCTTGTAGGCGTTGGCCAGGCCCTTGCGCGCCCGCATGTTCCAGGGGTCGCGGTCCACCGCGTATTCGAGGTTCACGATCGCGTCGCTGTACGTCCCCAGCGCGTTGTAGGCCAGGCCCATTTCGAGGCGGATGTTGGCGTCTTCGGGTTTCTTCTGAGCCAAAATCTGGAATTGTTCCAGCGCGGCGCTGTACTGTTCGGCATACGACAGGTTGAGCGCGTATTGCAACCGGAATTCGTCGTCGTTCGGGTTGTTCGCGACGAGGATTTCGTAGTGCTGCGCGGCGATGGTGTATTTTTCCTGGAAGGAAGTGATTCGTGCGGCCATTTCGCGCACTTCGTCGTTTTTCGGCTCGACCTGCAACACGGAATTGGCGTGTTCCAGCGCCAGATCCCAGGTTTTTTCGTCGGCGGCGTACATCTGCGCCAGGTAGTAATGGGCGTCGACGTTGTCCGCCTTGGCGTCCAGCACGGCCTGGAATTCGGCCGCGGCCTTGTCGTTTTCGTGCTTGGCGATGTAAATGCGCCCCAACATCAGGTGCGCGTCGAGGTTGTCTGGTTCGAGTTGGATCGCGTTGCGATAGGCCTCTTCCGCGTTGCTGAACTCGCCCCGCTCGTAGAGCAACCGCGCGTACTCCATGCGCGATTCGACGTTCTTCGGGTACTTGAGGAACAGCTTGCGGTACAGATCGATCGCCCGGTGATAGTACCGCCGGTCCCAACTGTAGAGGTTGGCCAGGGCGAAGCTGGCTTCGAAGTTGTTGGGATCGCGCTGCAGAATGAGTTCGTATTCGCGGATCGCGTCTTCCATGCGGTTTTCGTAGCTGAACACCTTGGCCAATTCGATGCGGGCGTCGGTCTGCGTCGGATCCTGCGCCAGGACGACCTGATACTGGTTGATCGCTTCTTTGTAGCGCTTGTCGTAGGCCAGGGTTTCGGCGAGTTCCTTGCGCACGTCGAGGGCGTCGGGGCGCGCGTTGATGCACCAGGCGTACTGGTTGATCGCCGCGTTGTACTGCATCGACCAGGCATAGAGCCGGGCCAGGCGGAGGTGCGCCTCGTAATTGTCCGGTTCCTGCTTGATGATTTCGAGCGTTTCCTTGATGGCCCAGGCGTAGGTCGACGGGCTGTAGGAGAAGATGTCGGCCAGGGCGATGCGCCCGCCGATGTGGTTGGGGCAGTATTGCAGCAACTTGCGGTATTCGCCCACCGCTTCCTTGTTGCGGTTGTGATTTTGCAATTCCTGGCCCAGCAGATAGCGCAGGTCGCAATTGCCGGGATCGTCCAACAGGATGGCCTGCATCTGCTGGATGTTGTCGGGATACTCGCCCCAGACGCCGTAGAGGTCGCCCCAGTTGTTGTTGAGCAACCACCAGGCGCGGTGATACTGGCCCGTGGTGGCGACGTAACGCCGCGACATCAGGTAGTGGTTGTAGGACAGTTCGGCGAAGGCGTTGAGGTTGCTCGGATCGAGTTCGAGCACCTTTTTCTGCATGGCGATGGCGCGTTCGTACCGGCCGTTGCGGCGGTCGATTTCGCCCAGGCCGTAATAGGCCTCGGCGCTGTCGGGGTTGCTGGAGAGCACTTCGCGGTACTCGACCACGGCGCGGTCGTAATGTTCCTGCAGGCGGTAGATCGTCGCGATGCCCAGGTGGGCGTGCGAGTTTTTCGCGTCGGCCTGCAACACGGTGCGGTATTCCTTTTCGGCCAGCTCGAAATTGTTGGCCACCTGATAGGCATTGGCCAGGGCGAGCCGCGCGTTGATGTTGTCGGGGTTTTGCGTCAACACGTCGCGCAGTTCGGTGACCACTTCGTCGGCGCGGCCGGAATAGACCTTGGTCTTCATGGTTTCGAGGTAGAGATCCTGGTCGTTGGGCCGGTTCTTCAGCACTTCCTCGTAAACCACCAGGGCCTCGTCGTATTTCTCGCTCCAGGAAAGCACGCGCGCCTTGAGCAGGCGGGTGTCGTCATCGGCGGCGTCGCGTTCGAGGATGAAATCGCACTCGCGGACCGCCTTCTCGTAGTACTTGCGGTTCTGCGAATACAAATTAGCGAGGCGGCGGTGCAGGTCCAGGTCGGTGAAGCGCAGCGCGACGGCCTTTTCGAGGGCCTCGATCGCTTGGGAAACATCTTGCTGGTAGGCATAGGCGTCGCCGAGCCCGCCGAGGATTTCCGCGTTGGTCGGATCGATCTGCGCGGCGCGGCGAATGGCGTCGACGGACTTCTGCGGGTTGCCCATCTGCCCGTAGACCCACGACATGCCGAGGTAGGCGTCGACGCAGCGCGGATCGATTTGCAGCGCTTTTTCGTAGGCGTCGATCGAGCTTTTGTAAGCCTTGTGCTGAGCGTAGACATCGGCCAGCCGCAATTGCGGTTCCGGCGAATCCGGATATTTCTCGGCCGCGTCGGTCAGCAGGCTGATGGCCTTGTTGAAATGCCAGACCTCGTTGGCGCTGACGTAGAGATAATGGATGCGGTCGATGACGGCCAGGAACTGTTTCTGGATTTCGGCCTGTAGTTTCGAGCCTTGATCCTGGCGGTACAGGCTGTATTGATGATGCGCCCAGCCGACACCGATCATCGCCGGCAGATAGGTCGGCTTGTCGTCGAGGATGTCCTCGTACAATTCCAACGCGTCCTTGTGCTTGCCGGCGGCGCTCAGCGTTTCGGCCATGAGCAGCCGGGCATCGACGTCGTCGGGCACCACGCCCAGCAGGTTGCGGGCCTCGGCGATGGCGTTGTCGTAATCCTTGACCTTCAACAGCGCGCGCACCAGGGAGGTGCGGACCTGCACGTCCTCGGGGTGCTTGGCCAGCAGGTCGCGGTATTGTTCGACCGCCAGTTGCATGTTGTTCGATTCGGCGTAGATGTTGGCCAGTTCGGTGCGGATTTCCACGTTGTCCGGCTGGCTTTTCAGCACTTCGCGGTACGCGGCGACCGCCTCGGGATAGGTGGCCGCGTTCTGCGCGTAGTTGCGGGCGAGGAAGATCTTGGCGTCGATGTCTTCCGGATTGAGTTCGATGGCCTTGTTGAACGCCTCGGCCGCTTCGGTGGTGCGGCGTTGTTCGGCCAGAATGAGGCCCTTCAACCGCCAGGCGAACGCGTTGTTCGGTTCTTTTTCCAGCACGACATCGGTGACCGCCATGGCGTCGGCATACCGTTTAGCCTGGTAGTAGGCCTGGGCGAGCCCCAGCAGGCTCTGATCGCGGGCGCCGCGTCGGCTGCTGAGGTAATTGAACTGCTGTATGGCGTCGTCAAAGCGCTTGGCCATCGACAATTCGTTGGCGTATTCCAACCGGATCTTGTCGTCTTCCGGATCAATTTCCAGGTAGGCCTCGTAGTTTTTCAAGGCCGGAGTGTGTTCACTCTTGTACGAGTAGACGCGGGCCGCGATCAAATGGGCGCGCTTGTTTTTCGGTTCCTTCTGCAAGACCTTTTCGATCTGTTCCAACGCTTTCGGATAGGTATCGGCCTTCCAGGAATAGATTTCGGCCAATTCGGTCATCGCTACGGTATTTTCAGGTTCCTTTTCCAGCAGGGTGTCCAACTGTTTGACGGCGTTTTCGGTGTCACCGGACCACGAATAAATTTGGGCGAGACGCAGGCGGGTGACGCCATCCTTGGGGTCGGCTTCCACGGCTTTGCGATAGGCTTCGATCGCGATTTTGGCGTATTCGGGCTTTTCTTCGGAATAAAGGTTGAAGTAGCAATCGCCGAGGCGTTTCATCGCCTCGAGATTGGTCGAATCTTGTTCCAGGGCCGCTTGAAAACGCGCCGCGGCCGCCTGGTATTGGCCTTTATTGAAAAGCGAAATGCCCTCTTCATACGCCCCAGCCCACGCGTGGCCGGCGCCAAGCGCCAATCCCAGCAAAACCACGGTGGCCAGGGCCATCCAGCGTCTGTTCATAGCCGTACCCCCAACACCATAGCCGGCGCCCCGCGCTCGCCCGGCGGCGGCGCACCAGCGACCCGAAACTACCTGTACTCCGCGTTATAGCGGCGCAACGTCAGCAGCGCCTCCAGATTGTCGAAACTATAAACCTCGTCATCGCTGAAACCGCCGTACATCGGCGAGATCGGATTGACGTTTTGAAATTCCAGCAATTTGGCGAGCAGCGACTCGCCCAGCGCCCGATCGCCGATGCGAAATGCGTAACGCGCCGCCAGCGCGTAGACGCTCGTCGATTCAAAAAACTGCAACGGCTGCCCGCTGCCGTCGTACTGCGCGTACAGCACTCCGTCGGCCGCGAACCGGTTGCGCAACCATTCGGCGAACGGATGATCGCCCTGTTCTAATTCAGCGGCGAAAAGAGCGCAATAGAGCTGGTTGATCATGTTCTGCTGGTCGCCCATGTAACGCTTTTCCGCGAAATTGTAGTTCTCGTAAAACAGCCCGGACGCCATCCGCCCGGCGAGCAGGATCCGGCCCGTTTGTTCCAGAATCGGTTGCCATTCCGGGGCGCGTTTGGCCAGCGCTCGCAGCGTCGGAATTTCGATATACGACAACTGCAGGGTGTCGGCCACCACCGGATCGCCGTAATCCCGCCAGTTCAGGAAATCGCGCAATACGCCTCCCACGACCTCGTATTGCCAAATATTGCCCGCGATATCGTCGGCGAAACTGCGATAGGCGGCGTCTCCCCATTTCTCCGCCGCCTGCAACGCCGCGCCGACGATGCGCAAATCGTCGATCACCGCCGACGTGCCGGCCACCAGCTCGCCGTCGTAACTGACCTTCCAGTAAAAGAGCCCTTGCGGCCCCAGCATCTTCTGCCGGGCGAACTGCAATTGCTTATCAAAAAATGGCCGATCATCGGCCAACACCGCGTATTGCATCGCCAAACCGATCGTTTCGGACAGCACGCCCGAGGCCAGCAGATCGGCCGGGTCGAAAATCGGGAACAACAACAACCGCCGGACCTTGCAGTTGGTCAGGATGCCGCCGTTCGGCCCGCTCATGCGGTCCAGCACGAACCGCTTCGCCAGTTCCTCGGCTTTCGACGGCGAGATGGCCCACGGAAACGCCATCAAGCCTCCCACGCCGACCAGTGACAACAACACCAACCCGGCGACCAGGCGTCCGCGCCGCATTTATAGGTCCTCTTCGCGCAATTCCCGCATGCGGTCGCGACTGACCTGTTTGTCTTCCTGCTGCTGGCGCAAACGGTAACGGACGGTTTTGTCCCAGACCGTGCCGGAACCGCGGCGCCACTGCAGGAATTCCATGTACAAAGCGCGGAACACGACCACGATCCACACCTGGGAATACGTGATGTACATGAGGAAGGAAAAGACAATGTTGGTAAAGCTCTCTTCTTCCTCGATGCTGATCGCGATCAGCAGTTCCATGAAAAACAGCATCGCCGCGAGGAACCAGATGAAGGTGAAGGGACCGACCAGGCCCAGCTTCACCACCCCCAGCAGCGACAACAACGCGATGGCGTCGGAGAGGATCAACGCGATGAAAAACATGTAGTAGAGGCTGAACATGTAGAAGAGGTCGACCATGATGCGCCGGTTTTTCATCTGGAACGCGACGCGCAGGAATTTGCGGATGATGTAGTGCATGCCCTGGGCCCAGCGGGTGCGCTGGCGGATGAACACCTTGAGCTGCTGGGGTTCCTGTTCCCAGGTGACCGCGTAGGGGATGAACTTGATGCGGTAGCCCAGTTCGTAGAGGCGGATCGACAGCTCGGCGTCTTCGGCAATGGCCTCTTCGTCGAAACGGCCGGCTTTCTCGAGCACCTTGCGCCAGATCACGTAGTTCGTGCCCGGCAGGGTGGCGAGGTTGAAGATCTTGTAGCGGCCGCCCTGGATGATCCATTGGAAGGAGATAAATTCGATGTTGATGAACCGGGTGAGAATGTTCTGCTTGGCGTTGATCGTGCGCACCTTGCCCAGGACCGCGCCGAGTTTCGGGTCGTTGACCAGGTTGGCGACCAGATAGCGCAACGAGTTGGGCTCGGGGCGGTTGTCGGCGTCGAAGATGCTGATGACGTCGCCCATGGCGTGTTCCAGGCCCACGTTCAGCGCCCGGCTCTTGCCCTTGCCGCCCTCGCCCTGCGGAATGTTCACCAGTTTCACGTTCCGGTAGCGCTCGGAAATGCTTTCGACGATCTCCGCCGTTTCGTCGGTCGAACCGTCGTTGACGACGATGACCTCGTACCGTTCGCGTGGATAGTTGAAGGCGAGCATCGCTTCGATGGTGCGCCGGATGACCACGCCTTCGTTGTGCGCCGGAATCAGGATTGAAACGAAGGGGAACGGGAACGGTTCTTGGAAGAGTCGTTGCCGCTCTTTTTCGCTGTTCAAGTGATGGATGAAGGCGAAGAAGGTCAGCACGACGTTGAACAGCAGGAACAGCCAGATGCCGATCGCCGACGCCAGAAAGAGCAGGTCGATGTAAACACTGGTATACGGCACGGCGCTTACCCCCTTCCCCGGGCGCGCAGGACGTTGCGGAATTCCTGCGTCGCCTTACGGCTGAGGAGGAAGATCCAGATGACCAGGAACACGATCAAGATCGCCAGGCCGACGAACAGCAGGAAAATCGCGATCGGGTTGGTGATGCCCGAAACGGCCGGCCGGAACTTGGTGATGTTTTTAAACGTATAGGGAGGCGCCGTGTACGCGCCTTGATAGACCTGGATTTCGCCCTGGTGCGTCGAGGCGAACAGACTGACGTTGCCGGTCACGGGACGGAAAGAGTAGGTCTCGTCGGTCCGTTTGCCGTGCAGGTCAAGCGTCATGCTCTTCAGGTATTGGCTTTTCAGGGTGAGATCGATCTGCCCCACGCCGCTGATCGCCACGGTGTCTTCGGTCCGGACCTTGTTGTTGAAATCGCGGAGGTCGACCCATTCGTAACCCAATTTGCCCATGCCTTCGACGACGTCTTTCAGCAGTTGCAGGTCGAGGAAGGTATGAAAAAAGAAACTGCCCCAACCGTCGCGCACCACCAGGCTGTTGTCGGCGTCTTGCAGGATGGCCGCCGCGTCGCGACCCGCCGCCGGCTGAATATAGCCGAGGTTTTCGGGCAGAATGATCTGCTGGTGCATGTCGCGATAAATCACGTAGGGGAAGAATTGATCGGATCCCAGTTTGTCGATCGGCTGCCGCCGTTCGACCACCGTGGTGAAATAATTGTGCAAAGACTCGTAATCGACCTGCCCGGCGGCATAGTGCGGCGTGGTCCAGGCCAACGGGAAAATATCGGCCAGGAAGCATTCGGACAACCCGCGCAACGCCCGTTCGGCCGCGTATTCCGGCCCTTGGGCGATCGGCACATCGGTATCGGTGGCCCAGAACTCGTAGTCCACCGCCGATTCGCCGGTATGCTGGTGCGTATAGCCGTGGAGGATCGGCGTCCCCCCGCGGTTGATCAGGCCGCGAACGACCTCCAGGAATTCGGGCGAGCTGCTCAGGTATACGGTCTGATCGGTGGCCGGGTTCACGTATACCGGCACCAAGGTGAAGGAGAACGGCACTTTCTTGCTTTGCAGGTAGTCGGCCGCGGCGATCAAATCGGTGCCGTTACGCATGGCATGAACATCTTCCAGCCGCACGAAGCCCGGGTGTTTGGCTTCTTTGATGCCGGAAGACATCATGTCATGCAGCACGTCGCAAAACGCCAGGTAGGCGCCGCCCTCGACGTTGTAAGAGAAGGGATTGGAAGCGACGTACCAGAATTTCTTGCCGCGGACGACCCAGGGCAACCGTTCTTCTTTCGAAATTTCGGGCTTCGGTTCCGGGGTCGGTTGCGGCAGCGGTTCGATATCGAAGTTCAGCTTCGGATCGAGCGGCGGCATGGACAGCGCCGTCAAGTCGGCCTCGGTCGGGGCCGGTTGGCCGGCATGGATCACTTCCGGACCGTACATTTCATTGTGGCCGGAAGGCGGTTTGGCGCTCGGATCGGCGATCGCCCAGGCCACGACTTGATCGATTTCCGGGTTGACCACCTCGACCGCGTAGGTATGCGTATCGAGCTTCCACAACGATTTCTTTTTGTATTCAACCCGGTTGGTCGGGTGATTGTCGGTATCGTCGATCTGACGCAGGCCGAAGGATTCGAGGTTGTGCCGCGCCGCCATGCTGTCGAGATTCGCCCCGATCCAGATCAGTTCGCCCTTGCGGAAAAACAGGTCGTCGAGCAGATAGGTCGGCAGGGTCATGTCATCCTTGGTGCCGACGTAGAAGATGATGTCGTATTTTTTCGCCTGGCCTTCTTTGTATTCGCCGGTGCTGACCAGGTCGATTCCGGCCGTTTCGAAATGCCCGAGCAACTGGCGCAGCATGAGGGCGTCCAGGCTGTCTTGCTGGACATGGGCGGGATCGGGTTCGTCGAAAATGACCAGCGTCGCGCGGCCGCCGCTCAGCATCCCTTTCAGCGGGAGAAGCCAAAGCGCCACCAAGACCGCTAAAAAGAATGCAACTATCGGTAAAACCAATCGCCTTAACACGCTGTTAGTCCCAATCCTCGAAAGACTATTTCAATTGCTGATAACGGGAATCGACGACGTCAATCAGCTCTTCGAGATTGCCGGCGTCCTTCGGATAATTCGCGCGACTGTACTCGAATTCCAGATTGATTTCATCCCACTTCTTCTTTACATGAACTCGCAAATCGGCGATCCTTTCCTCCAACCGGGCGCAGACTACGTTTACACCCGCGATTCCCGTCTCCGGCAAAACCACGCCGATTTCATTGTCGCTGTATTTCCCCACGTAATCGGCCTCGCGCAACATCCCGCGGAACAATTGGCCGATTTCTCGGAAGAGCATGATTTCCTGTTGGTAATCGTAACGCTTTTGGAAACTGTCGAGGTTGACGATTTTCAGGAAGATCAATGAGAGTGGAGTATTGTATCGTTTGACGCGCCGCATTTCGCCACGCAGCATCCAACGGAAGCTTTTAAAGTTATAGAGGCCGGTTTCCTCGTCGGGCACGAAGGTCTCGACGATCGTGGCTTCCTCGCGGAACGGTTCCGAGCGACGGAAATGGAGGAACTCCATGACCAGGCCGACGACAAACCCGCTGCCGACGATCACTGTGATGTTGATCAGTTCGTTGCGCAGCAGGCTTTCGCCCAGCCCGCTCTGGAAAAGTTGCCCATAGAGAAGCTTGGTGCCGTAAATCGCCGCGCCGATAACCGCCGCCAAGGCACCATGACGAAAACCCTTGGCGACCGCGAACAACACCACCGGCAGGGAAATGAAAAACGCGAGCCGGTATCCGGTTTTAATGTCGAACCACTCCAGGAACACCACCGAGGCGATGAGACCCACGACGAGGATGACGAGCAATTCGCGAACGTCGATATTTTTTTTACCGGTTTCGTTCATAGATCTCTATCCTCCTCATCGAGCAATTCCTGGTGCCGGCGTTTTTTCTCGATGGCCATATTGCGAACCCGACGACGCCATAAAAACAAGATGACGTCGCGAGCCAGGATGATCAGTGAGATCAATGCCACCACGACGACCACGATGACCGCCATGATGATCATCGAATTGTTAAAACAGAAATCCACACAAGTCTCCATTTAGCCTTAACAGGTCATGAACGCTTGAATGGTATAGTTTCGCCGCCACCAACTAAATACCAACTGCGAATGGTTGTAAAGAGAAATTTTGAATTTTCGTATCAAAAAAATGAAAATAAAAAAAGAATGGAAATCAAGTCTTTTTAGATAGTTTCTTCCAAAAAGCTGTGTTAAAACTTGACAGATTTTGCTCAATTCGCTTGGAGACCAGATGATTCGCTCATTATTTGTCTTCGGGACGCGTCCGGAAGCCATCAAATTGGCGCCGCTCGTGCTGGAAATGAACCGCCGTGCGGCTTTCACCCCCTTGGTCTGCGTCACCGCCCAGCACCGGCAGATGCTGGACCAGGTTCTGGATCTGTTTTCCATTCGTCCGGAATATGATCTGAACCTGATGAAACCCGGGCAGACGCTCGAACAGATACTCGCCGGCGTTTTCGATCGTCTCCCAGCCGTCCTGGAAGAAGCCAAACCCGATCTGGTCATCGTTCAGGGCGACACGACTACGACCTTCGCCGCCGCGGAGGCTGCCTTCTGCCGAAAAATCAAAGTCGGTCATGTCGAGGCCGGGTTGCGGACCAACAACCGCTACTCGCCCTTCCCCGAAGAAATCAATCGCCGCCTGACCAGCGTGCTGACCGACTTTCATTTCGCGCCCACCGAACAGAACCGGGACAATCTACTGTCGGAGGGCTTCCCCGCCGATCGGATCTGGGTCACCGGCAATACCGTGATCGATGCGCTGCAAATCGTCGCGGCCCGTCCCTATGAATGGCAAATCCCGGAACTGGCCGACCTGCCGGGACGGTTGATCCTGGTGACGGCTCACCGTCGCGAGAGCTTCGGCGAACCGTTCCGCGATCTCTGCCGCGGCCTGGCCGAAATCGCCCGCCGCAATCCACGGGATACCGTCGTTTATCCGGTCCACCTGAACCCGAACGTTCGCCGCCCGGTCGGCGAAATCCTGCAGGGTCTGGACAACATCCGCCTGGTGGAACCGCTGTCGTACGAACCGTTCGTGCACCTGCTGAAAAAAGCCTATCTGGTGCTGACCGACTCCGGAGGGATCCAAGAGGAGGCGCCCGGGTTGGGCAAGCCGGTGCTGGTCATGCGGGAAACCACCGAACGGCCCGAGGGCGTCACCGCCGGAACCGTCAGACTCGTCGGCACCGCGACCGACCGCATCGTCGCCGAGGCATCCCGCCTGTTGGACGATCCGGCCGCTTATCAAGCCATGGCTCAGGCGAAAAATCCCTATGGCGACGGCACGACCAGCCGGCGGATTTGCGAGATCCTCGAAAAGAATTGGTAGGCGCGGTCAGTTGATGTAGCCCAATTCCTTCAACCGCTGCAGGCGAGTTTCGTCCAGGCTGATCGAACCGGTATGCCAGGCGCCGTATTTTTTGATCTGCTCGCCCACGAACTTTTCCATCGTTTCCTGCAATTCGGCGGCTTTTTCCGGTTGCCCGCTCATCAGGTCCGTTTTTTCGGCGCGGTCGGCGAAGTCGAACAAAAGCGGCGGATGGATGTTGTGGTGATCGCCGTAAATGTAATCGCCGGCGGTCATAAAGCGATACGTTCCGTCGCGCCAGGCGTAACGGTGATTGCCGAACGCGTTGGTGTGGCCGTAAGCGACGCCGCGCGCTTCGATGGCGCGCCAGTCGCGTTGGAGCGGATCGGCCACGCCGGCCAGGGAAAGAATGAGCGGCGCCAGCATTTGCTGGTCCGCCGTTTGGGTGCGCACCTCGCCCCGCGGCAGGTTGAGGCCGGCCAGGATCAACGGCACGTGCAGGCTTTCCTCGTACAATTCGACGGAATGGCCGGTCCAGCCGTGTTCGAAAAACTCCTCGCCGTGGTCGCTGGTGACGATCACCAGGGTGTTTTTCACGTCGAACCTTTGGGCGATGTACTTCAACAACGCGCCGATCGCCCGGTCGCTGTCGCGCACGTCGCCGTCGTACAGCAACCGGACCGCGTCCTTTTCTTCCTGGTTGTAGGGCAGGTAAATGTCGATGAACTTGTAAAGCAGGTGGGTCATCGTTTCCAGGACCTTCTGAATGTCCGGCCCGTAGATGCCCAGTTCGTCGCGCGATTCCTTGGACGGCCGATACGGCAGGTGCGGATCGAAATAATGAACGAAGCCGAACCAGGGTTCGCGGGCCTGATCGACCAGACTCGCGGCGCCGCGCGTCACTTCCGCCGCGATGCCTTCGGGCTTGAAGAGGAAGCGGTCGAACCCGCGCCCGAATCCGTAGGGCGGGCTGACCAGGAAATTGCTGGTCATGGCCCAGGTATGATAGCCCGCATTCTTGAATATTTCGGCGAGCAACGGCGCTTCCCGCGGGATCGTGCGATCCAGCGAATAGGTGCCGTGCACGTCGGTCAGCATGCCGGTGAGCATCGACACGTGGCCCGGCAGCGTCCAGGGAGCGATCGAATAGAAATTTTCGTACTTGACGCCATTGGCGGCCAGCGCGTCGATGATCGGGCTGGTCGCCCGCGGATTTCCGTAACAATGCAGGCCGTCGGCGCGTAACGTATCGATGCTGATCAGAAGCACGTTCGGAACGCCCTTCGGCCGGCCCAGCAGCGACGGCAAGAGAACCAGACCGAGGATCACCGCCAGCGTCACTGCGACCGGCACCGCGGACCGGCGCGTCATGGCGAGTGACGGAACGCGGCGGAACGGCGTTTCCGGCAGGCGTTTGCGCAGCAGCCGGTAAAGACCGAAGCCCACCCCGAAGGGAATGGCCAGACTGAGGAAAAGGATGAACAGCACCAGGCCGGGGCGAATGTCGATGGTGAACGACACCAACGGCCAGATGAACCGGGAAAAGAAGATTTTCGGCGTCACCTGCTCCTGGTAGGGCAACGGCAACTTGGTGCCCAAGCTGGATAGGAGGCGCAGCGCCCCGATGCCGAGCATGCCCAGCCACACCAGCAGCATGAACCCGAAAGTCATCACGGCCCGCCGACCGCTGCCGGTCAACAACATCAATAGAAATCCATAGATCGCGATCACCAGCCCGGAAATGACTCCCCAGACCAGGCAGTCGCCGATATCCCGCGATAGCGTTTCCAACGCCAGCCGCGTCAGGCCGAACGGAAACGCCGCCGACTGGAAAATATCCACCAGGCCCTGAATCAAACCCACCACCGCGCCGGACAGGATTCCGAAGGCCAGGAAACTCGCCGTGGCGGGAAGCAATTTGACCACCGTGGCAGACCAAGTTGAACGGCTCATTGAATGTATCCCAGCGTCCGCAATTGTTCTTTTTCTAGCGATCGCGGCTCGGCGGCCTGCGGTGAGAATACTCCGCCCAGACGACCGGCCAGGGAAAACAGGCCGGCCATCCACTGTTCGCTGAACGAATTCCGATAAAGATTCGCCGACTCGACCGGATCGCTACACAGATCATAAAACCGCGGCGGGCTTTCCCCGCCGAAAGCGCCGAAGCGCCATTGGTAGTCGGTTATACCCTTCCGACAGTCGCGGATCAAGGCGAAACGCGGCGATCCCCACAGTCTCGACGCGGCCAGGAAATCGCGACTCGCGCCGGCGTCGACGGTCAGCGGCAAGCCATCCCCGTCGGCCTTACCCGGCAACGCCAGTTCGTTCACCAGGGTCGCCGGCACGTCCAGCAAGGACACGGTGCGCTCGATCGCGGCGGCCGCTGCTTGTTCCGGCCGCTTGACGAGCAGCGGGACGCGCAAGACCTCCTCGTAGAGGGTGATCGCGTGGCCCAGAAAACCGTGCTCCCAGAATTCCTCGCCGTGATCGCCGGTCACGATCACCCAGGCCTTTTCCCAGCGACCGGCGGCGCGCAGGGCGTCGAACACCCGGCCGGCGGCGCGGTCGGCCCGTGCCACATCGGCCAGGTATTGCCCGCGCCAGGCGGCTCGATCGGCTTCACCGGTCGGCAGCGCCTGTTCGACGAAGGCGTGAAAATCCTTGGCGCCGGCGCCCGGCAGCGACGAAGCGGGGTCGCCGTACGGCCAATGCGGATCGAACAGATGCACGAATAAAAAGACCGGCCGGCCGCTCCGCCCGGTCAGCCAGCGCGCCGCCTCGTCCGCCACCGCCGCGCCGCTTTCCTCGGGCATCGTCACGTAACGGCGAAAGCCCTGGCCGAAACCGTAGCGCGGGCTGAGCAGGAAGGAATTGACGAACGCGGCGGTATCGTAGCCCGCGGCGGCGAACCGCTCTGCCAGGGTCACGATTTCCTCCGGCAGCCGCGCGTCCATGGTCTCGGCGCCGTGGCGCCAAGGCGCCAGGCCGGTCAACAGACTGGCGTGGCTGGGAATCGTCCAGGACGACGGCGCATAGACGCGCCGATAAAGATCGGCCCCCGCCGCCAGTTCGTCGAGCCGGGGAGTCACCGACGGCGAGGCGCCGTAGGCGCCGACGCTGTCGGCCCGCAGCGTATCGATGCTGATGAGGATCACATCCGGATGCTTGCCGTCGCTCTTGGCAAACGACGGCAGGGTCATCGTCGCGGCGGTGGCGCCGAGCGCCACGGCCAGCACGGCCGGCCACGGCCACCGTAGCGCGATCGTTTCCGGCCGCGGACGTTTCAAAACCGAAAGGATCAACGCGGTCAGGCCGCCGCCAAGCAGACCGGCGATAAACAACCCCCCCAGACCGAGGACGAACGTCTGCCAATGCGGCCAGGGATCGGCCGTGGCGATCCGTTCGACGAGCGGTGGTAGGAAGACCCGCCAGACCGTTTCCGGTGAAATGCCCGGCGCGGTGGCGTAGGCCGCCGGCAGGAACGCGGCGAAATGTGCGGCAAAGCCGCGTTGCAGAACGGCGAAACCGACGGCGCCCGCCACGATCATGCCGCTCGAAGCCGCGAAACCCGCCGCCCGTCGCCGGAACAAAGCGGCGTTCGCGGCCGCCGAAACGCCCAACAACAGGGCGAGCGCGAACCCGGCCAGCAGCCCGGTTTCGGCGGCTTCGGCCATCGTCAGCGCGGCCAGTCGCGTCCATGGTTCGCGCCAATAACCCGCCGCGCGGGAAAGCCAGAGCCCGCGCCCCAGGCCGGCGGCGATCGTCAGGCACCAGGCTGTAATCGCCGTCTGTCCGCCGGTAACGGCCGCCAGCCGTAAGCGCGTCATTCATTCCTCCCCGCGAAAGCAAGTGAACTTAGCGCGGATCGACGGCCGGCGGCAAGCGGACGGCCGCGTCGCGTCCTTCGCCGGATGTAGATGTCATTGCGGGAAACTGGGATTTTGTTACGATCGTCGCAGAGCAACCTTCCGGAGGTATCGTGAGCATCTCGGACTTGACCCTCGCGCTCGAAATCGCCCTCGAAGCCGGCGAATTGCTGCAAAGCCATTTCGGCAAGGCCGCCGTCCATCACAAGGGCGACAAGAATCTCGTCACCGATGCCGATCAGGCCGCCGAGGAATTGATCTTCAAGCGCCTGACCGCCGCCCGACCGGGCGACGAGGTGATCGCCGAGGAAGGCTCGTTCGTCAAGGGCGAAAACACGCGCTGTTGGTACGTTGATCCGCTCGACGGCACCAACAACTATGCGCATGGATTCTGGATTTTCGCCGTCAGTCTGGGTCTGGTATTGGACGGCGAGTTGCGGGTCGGCGTCGTGCATGCGCCGCAATTGGGGCAGACCTTCGCCGCCCGCCGTGGGTTCGGCGCCACGCTCAACGGTCAGCCGTTGCGCGTCAGCCGGACGGACAAATTGTCCGAAGCGATGCTGGCGACGGGTTTTCCCTACGCGCGCCGCACCTTGAAGCACAACAACCTGGCCGAGCACGATCGCGTGCTCATGGAAGTCCAGGACGTGCGGCGGGTCGGTGTGGCGTCGCTGGATCTGTGCTGGACCGCCGCCGGGCGTTGGGACGGCTACTGGGAAATGTCGTTGATGCCCTGGGACGTGGCGGCGGGGATTCTCATCTGCCGGGAAGCGGGCGGCACGGTGACCAACCTGGCCGGTGAGCCGGTCAACCTGCTGCAACCGGATGTGGTCGCCACCAACGGCCTGCTGCATCAGGATTTGCTGGCGTTGCTGGGCGGCAAAAAATAGCCCGCGCCCGCCGAACGTTTTTCTTTAGTGAAACGCTTGGCAAGCGACGCGATAGAGCATCGACCGTGAGCCTTCCGCGGCGTGCAGGTAGTTGCCGGTCGCCGGATCGTAGGCCACCGCCTCGCCCTGCAATTCCAACCCGAACGGTTGACTGCGGCGTTCGGCTTCCAGAATGTTGATGAACGGTTCGCCGGCCGCCAGCCGCCACTCCAGCACGGAAATGTAGGTGCGCAACAGCAGCCGCGTTCCGTCGCGATGAATATCGGCCCCCGTCACGATCGCCAGCGCGCCGCCGGTCTCCAAATCGCCCAGGTGCTCGAGGACCACCGGCTCATCCGGATTCAGTTCGGGAAAAACGTACATCGCGCTCGTGCCGCCGGGATACTTGCCGAAGATGTAAACCGAACCGTCGGGGTGCACGGCCAAGGCCTCGGCGTCGCGCGGGCCGTCCGGATAGCTGAACGCGAAATGCTCCCAGCTGTCCAGTGCGATTTCGCCGAACGGCACGTACGGGTTCACTTCCGGCTCGACCGCGCGATAAACCCCGCAATCCGTGCGCCCCGCGCCGTTGTCGCCGATGTCGCCTACATACAGGCATTCGTCGCCGTCGCACGGACCGACCGCCATGTCTTCCCAATCCACCGCGGTCACGCCGGCCAGCGTCACCCGGCCCAGATACGCGCCCTCCAGATCGAACGCATACAGATACGCGCCGTCACCGGAATCATTATGTGCCCATAACACGCCGGGATTTTTCAGGCTGACCGCGATGCCGGAAGTCTCGTCCAGATCGGCGGAGTCGAGGCGGCCGACGGCCAGCGGCGTCGCGTATTGTTCGCAAGCCGGGAAACTGTCGTCGTCGTTGTCGTCGTTGTCGTCGTTGTCATCGTTGTTGTTATCGTCGTCGGCGACAGTGTCGTCGTCATTGTCGTTGTCGTTGTCGTTGTTGTCGTCGTCGTTGTCATCATCGTCATCGGCGGGTATCGAATCATCGTCGGTCAGGGTGTCGTCATCATCCGAATCGGAGTCGTCGTCGTCGTCGGTCGAATCGTCGTCTCCCTGCTCGCCGCAGGTGGCCAGCGACATGACAATCCCCATCAGGCACATCAGCATGAACCAACGGGGTTTGCGTGTCATTGTAAGTCTCCACTGCACCGCGATCGCTCGCGGGCCCATCCCCATAAAAAAAGCCGCCCGTAGCCAGGCGGCGTTTGGGTTATATGTCGATTTTATTAGCTAATTTTTCACGGGAGCCGTCTCGTTCAACGCCTCTTCGATCGGAATGATGTGCGCTTTTTTACGATCCTTGCCCCAACGGGTGAACTTCACGCGGCCGGGAATCTTGGCAAAAAGGCTGTAATCGCGGCCCATGCCCACGTTCAATCCCGGATGGATGAGGGTTCCGAGTTGGCGGATGATGATCGTGCCGCCGGTGACCAATTCGCCGTCATAGGCTTTCACGCCGTAGCGCCGGCCCTGGCTGTCACGACCGTTCCGACTGCTGCCGCCCGCTTTCTTGTGAGCCATGGCGTCTCTCCTCGCTTATCCCAGAATCTGGGCGATTTTCAGTTGAGTGAACGGTTGCCGATGACCCCGCTTCTTCTGGAAGCCCTTGCGGCGGCGGTACTTGAAAATCACGACCTTGCGCGCCTTGCCCTGGGCGACGATCTCGCCGATCACCTTCGCGCCCGCCAGATAGGGAGCGCCGATCTTGGTGTCGGACTCGCCGCGAATCATCATGACCTTATCCAACTCAACCTTGTCGCCGACGCCGCCGGCCAGTTTCTCGACTTTCAGGAGGTCGCCTTCCTGAACCTTGAATTGCTGTCCGCCGGTTTCAATCAATGCATACATAGGCCCATTCCTTATCGAAAGACTTGGAGCGGCAGAAAATAATGAAAAGCACATTTTTTGTCAAGGGCATTTTCCGTTTTATTTTTTCGTGGTATGGGTGTGAAAAATCCCGCGCCTGTAGAATGATGGCCTGAATCGGCGGAGCGAACCGGTCCCATCCGCCCGAGATTGCGGAAACAAAGGGAGACCCCATGTTTCAGTTGGAATCCAGCGACGACCTAGGCCGCAAGCTGGTTTTTCCCCTCGTCAAGGTGAAAACGACCATCGGCCGCGATCCGAGCAGCGATATCGTGCTGCAGGATGAAGACGTGTCCCGCCACCATTGCCGCCTGTACGTGATGAACGCCCAGGTGAAAATCAAGGACGAGGATTCGGCCAACGGCACATTCGTCAACAATGTCCGGGTGAAGGACATGATCGACGTGACCGTCGGCGCCGAGCTCATCATCGGGTCGAACCAATTTTATCTCCGGTCCGTCGAAGACCTGCCGGAAGAGGAAAATCTGCAACTGACGACCATGCTGACGGTCGATCAACTTCGCGATATGACACAGAGTTTCGATAGTCTGCTCGACCAGATGCCTCCCCCGTCCGACCAGATCGCCACCACCATGGTCGCCGACAAGGAGCAACTGCTCGAAAACATCTACCAGAAGAAGATCAACCTGAAGATTCACCCGAGCCTGGAAGTGATTTACGGCCCGGACAAAGGCAAGAAGTTTCTGCTGACGCCCGGCGAACACCGCATCGGTCGCGGCGGCAATTGCAACATCCACCTCGCCGACCCGATGATCAGCGGCGTGCACGCCACCGTCGAGGTGGACGGCGCCAGCATCATCTTCACCGATGAAGGCAGCCGCAACGGTTCCATCCTTAATAACAAGATCGTCCACACCCACCCGCTGCATCACAAAGACGTGCTGGTGTTGGGCGGCACGAAGATGAAATTCGTCTATCCGCTGGAAACCAAAGGGGATTCTTACACTCCGCCGGCCGAACTGCCGGCCGAGCCGCCCGCGGTCGTATCCTGGCTGGCCAAATACGGCGTCTGGGTCACCGTCGGCATCGCCGCGCTGGCGCTGCTGATCATCATTTTCGTGCTGTACGGGTTGAATTGAAGTCTGCCCAACTAATCGATTTATAAATCAAATACAAATTATTGCGCCAGTGGATCGATGATCTCGCCGACACCGTCGTCCAGGTGGGTACGCAGGTAGTGAATGACCTGTTCGCGGGCGGCGATGCCCAGTTCGTCATCGTCGAAAATCAGGGTGTGTTCCTCGGTATCGAACTGGTAATACCCCGAACCGGAATATGGCGCGGCCACCTGCCCGACCCCGGCGTCCCAGACGACGGGCTCGATCTGCGGCCACCCCGCCGACCGGCACAGCCAACCTCCCGACGGGCCACCGATGGTTTCGTCGTCGGCGCTGCCCTGCTGCATCACTTGCGGAATGAAGCCGTTCATGGACGGCAACGGGTCTTTAACCAGGTGATTCAAGTAGTTGGCCGAATCCGCCGGATCCAGAATGGCTTGGAGCATGCCGAACAACACCAGTTGCAGGAAATCGGTGATCGGCTCGCCCGGCAGCAGCAATTGCTCGATCGTTTCGATCAGGTCGAAATACTCGGCCGCCTCGCCCTCGCGCACGATGGAGGTCAATTTGGCCCCGGCCGCCGCCAGGGCGACCGCCTCGAAGTCGGGATCGACCGAACCCAGGGTGCCGTTGAGAATCGATCCGAAAGAGGCGCCCAGGCTGTATACGCGTTCGACGTCGAAATCCGGAATTCCGTTTTCATCCAGGTCGACCTCGGCCAACGAGTTGAGCGCCAACCGCAGCCACATCAGATTGGCCACGCTTTCCCGGAAGTTGTCGCGCCACGCTAGGGGATGGAAAATGTCGTAAAAACAAAGGATCTGTCCGATTTCACCCGTTCCCGGCGGCAGGCGGTCGCCGTGGCAGAGCGCGTCGATGCCGACTGTCGCGAACCCTTGCGCGGCGATTTCGGTGGTGAACGGCGGCCGCATCTCGTGTTTGTCGTTGAACAGGCCGTGCTCGAAAATCAAGATCGGATACGGCTGACCGTCGGGATTCGCGTCCGCCGCCGGCAACGTGAAATAGGCCGGCACGGTTTCGTAATGATCCACCAGCGGCCGGCCCTCGGCGTCGAGTTGCCAAGCCCCGCCGTCCGGCTTGAAAATCGGCACTTCGAACGTGGCCTGGGCGGTCGCGAAGAGTCGCGGATCGGTGTCGGGTACGATTTCCCAGTCGGCGAAGGCCGGCGGGTCGGCGGCGGCCATTTCGTTCAGTACGGCCAGCGCCTGTGTCAGATCGCGGGTGAACCAACCGGTGGTGAAATCGGCCAGCGCCAAAATGTTTTCGGGCGGGATACCTTTCTCCGCCAGCCGTTTCAAAATCGGCGAATAGCGCGCCCCATCCCCGGTTTCGTCATCCGTCGCCCAAGCGGTCCAGAGATCGCGCATGCTCGACGATGCCCGGTAACAGCCGGCCGATTTCGGTTGCAGTGCCCGCGTCGCGACCAGCAAATAATGCGTCTTTTCCCGCAACGGAAACCACGGCGTCAGATGCAGATCGGGAGCCCGCCAGACGGCCGCCAGCGGCGTCAGTTCGCCGTCGAGCGGACTTTCCGGATCGTCCAGCATCAGAAATACGCCGTCAGTAACCGCCGGGTCGTCCGGCGCCGGCAAGCCGGTTTCACCCGGCTCGACGCCCACGGGCAGGTAGAAATCGGCTAACGGCGAAAAACCGGTCAACTCGTTGTAGGCGTCGGTCAGAAAACCCAGCCAGGGCTTGGCCGCCAGGTCACCCAACGGGCGGGCGGTATCCCCATCGATCCGCACGCGCCGTCCGGTCGGCGAAAGCGGGTCCGTCACGGTGTACAAGTCGTTGGGAAACGGCACGACCCGCGGCGTCGAATTCAATTGAAACGACAGCGCCGGGCCGGAGGCGCAGGTTTCGGGATATTCGGGTGGGCTGGCGTCGTCATCATCGTCATTGTCATCGTCGTTGTTATCGTCATCGTCGTCAGTTCCACTGCCAGCGGAATCGTTGTCGTCGTCTTGAGGCTGCTCCGGACTTGAATCGGAGTCGTCGTCGCCGTCGCAACCGAGAAACAACGCGAACAAGACCAACAAGAGAAGCGGTAAAAAATACTTCATTTTCCAATACTTTTCTGTACTTGATATTTGGCTTGCAACAGATCCAACGTATCGCGGAGTTTGGCGTCGGTCGGATCGTGCTTCAAAGCCTTATTCAACATTTCAACGGCCAGTCCCAGGTCATTGGACTGCACAGCCTGATTGGCCTGATTGACGTAGTGGTTTTTCGCTTTGAGTTGGATCAGCCGCAGTCGTTCCTCCGCCTGGCCGGCATTGAAGCCCAAAAAGCTCGATATTTTGTACAATTGATAGGCGCTTGCCGGCGATAGGAAGAGGGAATCCTCTGTGTTTTGTATGAAGCGGCTGTCCGCCAGGTAGAGCAGCCCGGGCTTGATACCGAGCACCAAAACGACCACCGCGATAAAAATCGACAGCCCGATGACCCGCGCGCGGGTGAAAATCGGCGGCCCGGTTTTCTTCTTGACCGGCTTTGGCGCCTTGACCGGCTGCGGGCGCGGGCGAATCGCGGTGCCGGAGGTGTATTCCAGTTCGGCATTCAACCGCTGGGCGGCGGCGATGCTTTTGGTAAAGGCCTTGATTTTTCCGGCGGCGCGCAGTTGCTGGGCTTTTTCGACCAGTTTTTCGGCCTCGGCGATCTGCCGCTGCGCTTGATTGATGAGCGCCACGGCCGATGGCGAGGGAATGCAGCGCAACACGTTTTCGCAATCGACGATCGCCTGTTTGGGATACCCGTCCGCCAGTTTTTTCCGTGCCCGCGCGAGGATCTGCTCGGTCAGTTCCTTCATTTTGGTGTACTTGGTGCGACGGGTCGCGACCTGGTTGCTGTCGGGCGAGAGTTTGCCCGCCTTGCCGATCAGTTTGATCGCGACATCGATCTGGCCGGATGCGTAGGCCTCGTCGGCTTGAACGCACAGATGCCAGACCTTCTTATCCGCGCCGGTCAGTTCGGCGACCGGGCTTTCCTGCAGCAGGGTATGCGAACCGGACAACGGCGCCTCGCCGCCGTCCGCCGCCGGCGCCACGATTTCGACCGCCGCGCTCACCTCGTTCGGATCGTACGGGCTTTCCAGCGCCTCGGCCACCAATTGCGCCGTCGCAAAGCGGGCGGCCGGATCCTTGGCGATGCATTTCAGGATCAGCCGTTCCAGCGCCGGCGAGATTTGCGGCGCCACCGAACGCGGCGACGGCGCCGGCACCTCCTGGTGCAGCTTCATCAATTCGAAGGTGTGTTTGCTGCGAAACGGCAATTGCCCGGTGGCCAGTTCGAACAGCACGATCCCCAGGCTGTAGATATCGCTGCGCCCGTCGACCTCGCCGTACCATTGTTCCGGGCTCATGTATTCGGCGGTGCCGACCACCTGCCCCGGCAACGTCAATTCGCTGGCTTCCGCGCCGCGCGCGATGCCGAAATCCATCAGCGTCGGGAAACCGTCCACGCTGATGTGGATATTGTTGCTCTTCACATCGCGATGGATCACGCCCTTGGAATGCGCGTAATGCAGGGCGCGGGCGATCGGGGCGATCAGCCGGCGCACCTCGGCCTCGGCGAACGGCCCGTCCTTGTGCAGTTTTTGATAGGCGGTCGCGCCGTCGAGCAGTTTCATCACGTAGAAATAGACGCCGTGGTGCTCGCCCAGGCTGTAGATCGGCACGATGTTCGGGTGATCGAGGCCGGAGGCGATTTTGATCTCTTCGCGAAAACGCCGCAGCAATCCCTCGTCCATCATCATCTGCGGCGGCATCACCTTGATCGCCACCATCCGCTTGATGCCGAGGCTTTCCTCCTGCGCGGCGTAAACGAAGCCCATCCCGCCCTTGCCGATGCTCGATAATATCCGATACCGGCCGGCCAGCACGATGCCCGGTTCTATCTGCTGAAAAAGCAAAGGTGGCTGTCGCGTTTCGCTCATCGGACTCCAGTGCGTTTCGACGGTCCGAAACGATTTTCTCCCGAATAATCCTTTTCTTTCATAATGGTTTTTCCGGCGAAGATGCAAGAGCAAAAAAAATCCTCCCCCTGAGAAAAAATGGTGTTTTTTCAATCTCTTTGTACCGATAAAAAACCTTGAGGCAGTTGGGTCGGAAGGGTGTACTGTAAAAATAATCTAACTATTCCCCGACTTGCCAAGAAAAAAACCGGCTCGATTGGAGGAGCGTTCGCGGGTTACAATCCCCCCGCGATCAAAGTCGTCGGCCTTGAATCGGATCCCCTCAACCGCGATCATGAGGCCCTTGCCGGAAAGGAAATATTTTGTCGATATCGAAAAAAATCATTGCCGCCCTGGCTTTGGTTGTTTTGGTATTGATTCTGGTTCTGTACCTCGGCTCCCGCATCTTTCTGCTGCATAGTTTTAACGAATTGGAACGCGCTTCCGTAAAAAAGAGCACGCTGCAAGTCGCTTCCACCATGCAGGAAATGTTCAAAGAAGTCCGGTCGATGGCCTCCGATTGGTCCGCCTGGGACGACACCTACCAGTTCGTCCAGGATCACAATCCCGCCTATATCCAATCCAACATGATGAATACGAGCTTCGTCAGCCTGCGAATGAACCTCATCATGGTGATCGACAAAAACGCGAAAATGGTCACCGGCAAGACCTTCGACCTTCAATCGGGAAAGGAAATCCCGATTCCGCCGAAAATCCTCGAAATCCTCCATCCGGGGGAGCCGCTGCTGAATCTGGCGACGCCGCAGGATTCCCATGTCGGCTTGTTCCTGTTGCCGGATTCGGAAATGGTGGTGGCCACGCGCCCGATCGTCACTTCCAACAACGAGGGGCCGATTCAAGGCACCCTGCTGATGGGACGATTTCTGCGCGCCAGCTATATTCTGCGGCTGGCGGAAATCACGCAAACGACAATCAAGCTGCAGCGTCTCGACGATCCGAATCCGCCGGCCGATTTCGCCCGTATCCGCCCGACGATCAACCCGCGAGAGCCGGTGCAAACGCTCGTCCAATCGGGAAAAGTCATCTCCGGCTATTGTTTCCTCAACGACATCTACGGCCGGCCGGCGCTGCTGATGCGGGTCGATCTGCCCCGCACGATTTACCAGCGCGGCATCGACAGCCTGACTTACATTCTCCTTTCGCTGGCGACCCTGGGGCTTTGTTTCGGTTTGATGACCTATATTCTGCTGCGTCAGACGGTGCTCAACCGGCTGGACTTCCTGCACCAGCGCGTCCGCGAAATCGGCGCCAGCGGCGACCCCAACGCCCGCATCGAATTATCCGGCGGCGACGAATTGACCGGTTTATCGGTCGAACTCAATCGCATGCTGGAGACGCTCGGCAAATCGCAACTGGCCTGGCGCGAATCGGAAGCGCGGTATCGCACGTTGTTCGACAGCGCCAGCGACGCGATTTTCATTCACGACGCCGAAGGCAACATACTCGAAGCCAATCAGGCGGCCTGCGAACGCCTGAAATACACGCGGGAAGAATTGCAGCATACGCAAATCGACCACATCGAGGACGGTGAATTCGGGCTGCCGTTCCCGCTGCGCATCGCCCGCCTGAAAGAGCGCGGCCAGCTCTTTTCCGACGCCATCCACATCGCCAAGGACGGCACGCAAATGTTGGTTGAACTCAACAGCCGACTGCTGGACTACGGGGGCAAAACGGCGGTGCTCAGCGTCGCCCGCGACATCACCGAGCGCAAGCGGGCCGAGGAAGCGCTCAAATACAGCGAAAAGAAATACCGCATGCTCTACACCACGATGAGCGAGGGCATGGCGCTGTACGAGATCCTCTTCGACGACAACGGGCGGCCGCTCGATTACCAGGTGCTCGACGTCAACCCGGCTTATGAGCAAATCCTGAACCGCCCGCGGGAAGCGGCCATCGGTTCGAAGGCCTCGGTAGTGGACGACGTGACCCCCTCCAGCTACATCGACATTTACGCCAAGGTGGCGTTCACCGGACAGCCGGAATTCTTCGACTACTATTCGACGGTTTTCCAAAAACACTTCGCCATTTCCGTCTTTTCGCCGGGCCGCGGCCGCTTCGCCGTGCTGTTCTCGGACATCACCGAGCGCAAGCGGACCGAAGAGCGGTTGCGACTGATGCAATTTTCCATCGATCACGCCGCCGAGGCGATTTTCTGGATCGCGCCGGACGGCCGGATCATTTACGTCAACGAAGCCGTCGGCGCCCTGCTCGGCTATTCGTTGGAAGAAATGCTGCAAAAGAACGTCTTCGTCCTCAATCCCTCCCTCTCCCCGGAGGCTTGGGCCGAGCAATGGCGAAAAGCCAAGGCGCTGGGCACCATCTCCATCGAAACCTCCCTCCTCAAGCAAGACGGCGAATACGTCCCGCTGGACATTACTTTCTCCTATCAACAGTTCGAAGGCACCGAGTACTGCTTCGCCTTTGCCCACGACATCACCGAGCGCCAACAAGCCGAGTTGGAAAAGTCGGCGTTGCAGGCCCAATTGTCCCAGGAGCAGAAAATGGACGCCATCGGCCGCCTGGCAGGCGGGATCGCGCACGACTTCAACAACATCCTGACCGGCATCCAGGGCTACTCCGAACTACTGCTGCAAACCATGCCGGAAGCCGACGGTTCGCGAAACGAAGTGCTGGAAATCCGCAAAGCCGCCGACCGGGCCGCCGGATTGACGCAACAGTTGCTGGCCTTCAGCCGCAAACAGGTGATCGCGCCGCAGGTACTCAACATCAATCAACTCATCACCGAAATGAGGAAAATGGCCGGTCGGCTGGTCGGCGAGGACATCCAATTCGAATTCAAGCTGAGTGAAAAACTGGGCCTGACGAAAATCGATCCGCATCAATTCGATCAAATGATGATCAACCTGATGGTCAACGCGCGCGACGCCATGCCGCAAGGCGGTAAACTGGTCATCGAGACCCAGAATTTCTGGATCGATTCCTCGCCGCTGAACAAATCCGCGGAGATTCCTCCCGGCGCCTACATCCGGCTCAGCATCAGCGACAGCGGCAGCGGCATCGACAAGGAAACGATCAAGCACCTGTTCGAACCGTTTTTCACCACGAAGGCGCAGGGGAAGGGAACGGGGCTGGGTCTGGCGATGGTCTACGGCATCGTTAAACAGAACGACGGGTATATCAACGTATATTCGGAAGCCGGCCTCGGCACGACGATCAAAATCTACCTGCCCCGCCAGGACGAGGAAGAGGCGCAGGCGCGGCCGGCGGCCCCGGCGAGCAACCTGCCGCGCGGCAAAGAAACGATTTTACTGGTCGAGGACGAGGACATGGTCCGCAGCTTGACCCGGAAGCTGTTGACCTTGCACGGCTATCACGTCGTCGAAGCCTCGCAGGGCGAGGCCGCCGTGCAGATCAGCCGCCAGCACCCCGAATCCATCGACCTGTTGCTGACCGATGTGATCATGCCGCAGATGAATGGCAAGGAACTATTCAAAATCCTCCAAACCCAGCGCCCGCAACTGAAGCTGCTCTATATGTCGGGCTATTCCGAGGCGATCATCGCCCACCATGGCGTACTGGAAGACGCCGCCAATTTCATTCAAAAACCTTTCACCCTCGAAAACCTGCTGAAGAAAGTGCGCGCGGTCTTGGACGCCAAAGTATAAGGGCGACCGCCGCCGGCCGCCCCCCTGACATCCGCGTTGCGACGCCTGCCGCTTCACCTCACCGCGCCATCAGCGCGAACACGCCCCAGCCAAGATATTCACGCGTGTACGCGACGTAGCGTTTTGGCTCCAAGGTCAGTCGGGTTCGAACCTCCGTTGCGAAATCATCGTCGGGATTCGCTTCGAGCCAGCGACGCATGGTGAGCCACTTGGCCGCCTCGTACCGATCCCAGCCCTCCCGGTCAGCCAGTACCATTTCCACCACGTCGTAGCCGAGATCGCCGAAAGACGCGACAAGTTCTGGAAGCATGAGAAAGTCGGCGATGGATTCGGCGCCGCATCCTTTGGCAACTTCTTCCGTCGGCGGCAACCGCAGCCAGTAGGGCTCGCCGATGAGGATGATTCCTCCGAAGCGGAGACTCTTGGCCAGAAGCTCGATGGTGCCGGCGACTCCCCCGCCGATCCACGTCGCGCCGGCACAGGCGGCCACCCCGACCTTTTCATCGGTGATGTAGCCGGCCGCGTCGCCGTGGATGAATTCGACGCGATCGGCGACACCGAGTTCTTCCGCCCGGCGTTTCGCCTGCTCGGAGAACAAGCGGCTCAGGTCGATGCCGATGCCGCGGATTCCGTAATCGCGGGCCCAGGTACACAGCATCTCGCCCGACCCGCTGCCGAGGTCGAGCACCCGAGTCCCCGATTCCAGGCGCAACACCGCGCCGAGAGTGGCGAGCTTTTCCGGTGTGAACGGGTTATGGATGCGGTGAGCGCTTTCGGAAATGTTGAAGATACGCGGGATATCCAACATGGCTACTCCTTTTACTGAACCTTGTCAGGCTTCGGCAACGTTTATAAAAACCAGTAGAATCAGCGTAATGCCGGGCAAAGCTTGGGTCAATTTGAAAGGGCGCGCGGTTCGGGACGCCAAAGAAGAAGGGCGGCCGTCACCGGCCGCCCCACCGAGCGTTCGAAAAATTAAGCGCTGGTCAGAACCGATACGCCAGCGTCATGCGGCCCATGAAGCCGGTGTCGTTCTGGTTCGAGCCGCCGACCACGCGGGTCTGATTGTTGGTGGTGATCGGCACCACGGCCGCCGTGTTCAGGCGGATGTGGAACTGATCGGTCGCCGCGAAAGACGCGGTCGGACCGGTCACCAGTTTCGCGCCGCCCTCGGCTTCCTCTTCTTCCCAGAAGCCCTCGGTGTCTTCCAGCACTGCCTCGGCGCCGAGCCGGAACCAGTCGGTGAAGCCATACGAAGCCGCGGCGTTGAAGGCAAGGTCCACTTCGTCGTAAGTCCCTTCCTCTTCTTCGGCTGCTTCCTCGCCTTCCTCGCCCTCTTCTTCCTCTTCTTCTTCCTCGCCTTCGAGCGGGATTTCGCCCACGGCGCCCAAGGTCACGTCGAAGTTACCCCAGGACCGGCTGATGGCGATCCGGGCGCGCGGAATGGAGGTTTGCTGATAGTCGTAAAGATAGCCGAGGCCGAGGCTCAGGTTGATGTAGTGATCGTCCTGATTCAGTGCCCGCGCGTAGACGTCGCCCGCAAACGCGGCGTCCTGTGCGCCATTTTCTTCCTTCACTTCCTCGTTGGTCTGGAACACCATGCCGCCCCAAGCCTCGAAGGAAAGCCAATCGGTGCCGCTGACCCGCAGCCGCAGACTTTGCTCGAAGGCGTCCTCGCCCAACAGCCGCGCCTCGCGCGTGCCGTAGGCCGTTTCGGTTTCCAAGGTCAGATCGCCTTGCGCGCCGAAAAAGTTGCCGGGTTGATAGATATAAAAGGCGTCCTCGGCCGAAGCCAGGATCGCGCCGCCGAACAAAATGATCGCGGTGAACAGAAAGATCCAAAAAGTGCGGTTCATCGGTGTCTCCTCAGGTGACGGTATTGGCGATTCAAGTAACCGGAAGATTGAAGATGCCAGAAAAACGCCGGATCGGCAAGCGACAATCCACCTCATCCGGCCGGTGATCTCATTCTGTTGACAAACGACGCAAAATCGCTTTCAACAGCAATGGGCTCCATCAAGCAACCATCCGCGGAAAGAGGACCAGATGAAGACTCGCATCACCGAACTGTTCGGCATCCAATATCCCATTCAATGCGGCGGCATGTTGTGGCTGGCCACGCCGGAACTGGCGGCGGCCATCAGCAACACCGGCGCCATGGGCAATCTGACTTCGGGCAATTACAACAGCGGCGACGAACTGCGCGCGGCCATCGATCGCACGCGCGAACTGACCGCCAAGCCGTTCATCGTCAACATCACCACCATGCCCTCGATCCGCTTGCCCGTCGAACTGCTGCGCGAGTTTTTCCGCGTCTGTTGCGAACGCCAGGTAACGGCGATCGAAATCGCCGGCGCGCCGGTCGACAGCTTCCTGGGCAAGGATCTGCTGCCGCTGGCCAAGGAAAGCGGCGTGAAGGTGCTGCACAAGGTGGGCACGGTCAAACACGCCGTGCACGCCCAGAAGGTCGGCTACGACGCCGTGACGGTCGCCGGCTTCGAGGAGGGCGGCTTTCCGCACCGGGACAACGTCTCCACGATCGTCCTGCTGCCGAAGGTCGCCGAGGAAGTGGATCTCCCGATCCTGGCGGCGGGCGGCATGGTCGACGGTCGCAGTCTCGCCGCTGCATTGGCCCTGGGCGCCGACGGCATCATGATGGCGACGCGTTTCCTGGCCACGCAAGAATGCGCCGTGCACCCGAACATCCACCAGATGATTCTGGACAAGAACGAAATGGATACCTCGCTGAACCTGCGCGAATTGCTGGGCAGTTTCGGCCTGCAAGTGCGCGCCCTGCGCAACGGCATTGTCCGCCAGATCGAGGAAATCGAAAAAGCGGGCGGCGCCGACTTCTCGCAGCTATTCCCGCTGATCTCGGGCCAACGCGCCCGGGAAGTCTGGCAAAACGGCAATGCCGAGGAGGCGCTGTTGACGGTGGGCCAGTCGATCGGCCGCATCCACGACGTCCCGCCCGTTGCCGAACTGATCGAGCGGATCGTCGCCGACGCCCAGACGCATTTGCGCGAGGCTGCCGGACGCGCCATGGCCTGAGCGCCGATTTCGGACCGGACAATACCGAAATAACCGCAATTGGTTGATTCCCGCCGACGGAATGTTTATCCTTTTATTATTGCGACATCATCATTCGCCGTGCATCAGGAGGTAGGACCGCCATGAACGATCGCTCCCTGTCTGATCGCCCCGCCCCAAAAGGCATCGCCGGGTTCCTGTTTGAATTGTCACGCTTCCATGTACGTCGTCTATGGGAAACTCGGCGACGGCGATCTGTCCAAGGGATTCGAAAAAATCAATCAAATGCCGTGGGACGAAGCCCGTAAGCTCGTCAAGTTCCCGATCGCCTGCATCGACTGCCACGATCCGAAAACCATGCAACTGCGCATCACGCGGCCGGCTTTCATCGCGGGCCTCCGCGCCCTCAAGGCGTCGCAGGGGATCGTCGATTACGACGTCAACAAGTCGGCGACGCGGCAGGAAATGCGCACTTACGTCTGCGCCCAGTGCCACGTCGAGTACTACTTCAAGGGAACCGATAAACAACTGACCTTCCCGTGGGCCAAGGGAATCAAGGCCGAGCAGATTCTCGCCTACTACGACGAAGCCGAGTTCAAGGATTGGGTTCATGCCGATACCGGCGCCGCAGTGCTCAAGGCGCAGCATCCGGAATTCGAGGTTTGGAGCCAAGGTGTTCATGCCAAGGCGGGCGTGGCCTGCGCCGACTGCCACATGCCCTATCTGCGCGAGGGCGCGATGAAAATCAGCGACCATCACGTCCGCAGTCCGCTGCTGAACATCAACAACGCGTGCCAATCGTGCCACCGGTTCCCGGAAGAGGAATTGAAAGAGCGCGTCGAGACGATTCAGCGGCGTTTTTTCATGCTGCGCGACGCGGCCCTCGATTCGCTGGTGGCGTTGATCGGCGATCTCAAGGCCGCCCGCGAGGCCGGCCGGAGCGACGCCGAATTGGCGACCGCGCGGCAATTGCAGCGGCGCGCGCAGTTCCTGCTGGATTTCGTCGAGGCGGAGAATTCGACGGGGTTCCATGCCGCGCAGGAAACGACGCGGCTGCTCGGGTTGGCGATTGACTACGCGCAGCAGGGGCAAGTCGCCTTGCGCGATCCGAAATTCGTTCCGCAAATCGCGCCGGAATTAAAGGACGAACCGGAAAAGGAACCGGCGGCCAAACAAGCCCTCTGAAATGAGTCGCCGGCCGGCCTTCAGTTTTCGTCCGGCGCCGCGAACGGCACGAAGGCCGCCTTGAGCCGCGGCTTGGCGTCGCGGCGAACGAAGAAAAGCGCTTGCAAGGCAGGATCCTTGAGTTTCATCAGTTGGTAGCGCGATAAAAATTCCTCGGATGCGAATAGACTCATCATGATTTCATGCTGGCTGAACAGGTCCGTTTCGCCCTGATGATTCGGCCGCGCCTTGAGCGGATGCGCCTTGCCGCCGGCATCGACGAACACCTTTTGCCCGGATTCATCCGTCACATAGTGCGGCAGCGTTCTGATGCGGACCTTTTTACCGAAAGACTGATAAGCGATGAGGTCGGGTCGCAAATCAAAAATCCGGCGGACGTCCGCCTTTTCATGACCGGGGATCCCCTTGCCCAACTCGACTTTTTTATGGGCCAAGACCGGATCGGTCAGGCCCAGGCCGTCATGGCATCTCAGCTTGGCGTAATAAGGCAACGCCCCCGCCGTAAAGGAAAACAGCGTGACGTCGCGGTCGGGAATCCGGCGGTGAATCGCCTTGCCGACCTGCCGCCAGGTGCTGGCAGTACCCAATTCGTGCAGGAGACCGAAAAACTGAAACGGAAAAATCACCGCCCAAACCTGGCTGACGGCGAGATAGGCGATGATCCGCCGGCGCGTCAGGCGGCGCGACGGGTTCGCCTGAGCCGCCCGCTCCTCGACCCAGCGCGGCCAGAGATCGGCGCCGATCAACGACAAAACCGGAATGATCGGCACCAGAAAGCGCCCGAACGGCAGGTAATCGCCGCCAACGGAAAGGACATAGGCCAGATAGGCCGCGATCCAAATCAATCCGATCGTCACCCGTCGCGGCAACGCCGTCCGCCGATGAATAAACCGGATGCCCAGCCCCAAGGTCGCCGTGCCGAACGGGTTGAGAATCAACCACGTGAAAACGTAAAAAAGCCCTCGCTTGGCGAGCAACAGGCCGCCGCCGTCCACCTTCACGTAATACGAGATCGGGAACGGATAGCCGTAGTAGGTCCACCGCCAGGCCAGCACCGGCGCGAAAACCGCCACGAAGCAGAGCAGCAACCAAAGCGGCCCGATCAGCCGGCGTTCCTTTGGCCCAAAGCAAACGGCCAAACCGGCCGCCAGGCCCATGAACGCCGTCGCTTCCATTCGGGTGATCGCCGCCAGGCCGAACAGCAGACCGGCGCGCCCGGCGCCACGCCCGGTTTCAACCATCTCCAACAAGCCGAGAAAGCCGGCGAACATCAGGCCGGTAAAAAAGACGGTTTCCATGCCGGAATGTGCATACGCCCAGAGGGCCGGATGTGTCGCGGCGTACCAAAAGCCGACGGCGACGGCTCGGGCCGACATCCCCTCTTCCGGTGGCCGGGCGCGCTGGGCCAACATCCAGAGGATAAACAGCAAGGCGGAGAAATTCAGCGCGTTACCGGTTAGGATCGGATTCAACCGCAACCAACGCTCGACCGCGCCGACCAACAGGGCATAAAAGAAAGTGGAGGAGGACTCGACCCGTTCGCCCGGATTGTAATTCAGGCCATGACCCAGGGCGAAATTTTCGGAACAACGAAAGGTGATGTACGCATCCTCGAAAGTTCCCAGGCCGATGATTTTCCCGGCCACCAAACAAACACAGACCACCAGGATCGCCTGGGTCATTCGCGCGCGGGGGAGGTGATTCCAGACCGGGATGCTTTGCACTGTGAATTTCTCCACGAAAAATCACATCGGGCCGCGACGCACAATCGCGTCCCCGGGCCAACCATCCGGCGGACAAGCTTGATGAAGAGACATCGAAGATGAGGTTGCGGAAGTAATATTATTCGCCCGCAATGCTTATTTCAAGATAGACCTTCAGAGATGGGGAAAAACGAGAAAATTTCCGGGCCGGCCTAGCCACCCTCTTTCCCCGAACGAGCAGGCAAGGTATTTTCAAACTCTCCTACCAGCAACCGGAAAAGAAGGGCGATTCCCATGTCGGACCAGCAGACCTTGCCGGCGAAAAAAACCGGCGCCGCGATGACGCGTAAGGAAAAGGCCGAACTGGAACGGACGTTCGGGCGCTATTTGAATCGGGGTCAGGTGAAGTACCTGAAAGCCGGCCATCTCGACGTGCTCGAAACCGAACGGCTCGGCATCCGATTCGTCGATCCGGTGAGCGTCAAGCCGTTCATCGACTGCTTCACCTCGGCGGGCAGTTTCAACGTCGGGCGGCATAACCCGGCGGTGCTGGCCGCGCTGGAACGGGCGACCGCGGAACTGGACATGGGCGACCACCATCTGATTTCGCCGGCGAAAGTCGCGCTGGCCAAACGGCTGGTCGAACTGGCGCCCGGCGATCTGAACCGCGTGCTGTTCGCGGCCGGCGGCGGCGACGCGGTGGACGGCGCGATCAAGCTGGCGCGCGGCGCGACGGGCCGCGCCGAGATCATCTCGACGATCAAAGGTTACCACGGCCACACCGGCTTCGCGTTGGGCGCCAACGGCAAGGAACATTACCGCCACTATTGCGAGCCGCTGATTCCGGAATTCCAATTCGTGCCCTTCAACGATCTGAAAGCGATGCGACAGGCGGCCTCGGAACGCACCGCGGCGATCATCATCGAACCGATTCAGGGCGAGGCGGGCATCTTCGTGGCCGACGACGACTATCTGCGCGGCTTGCGCGAACTCTGCGACCGCCTGGGAAGCGTGCTGATTTTCGACGAAATCCAGACCGGCTTCGGCCGCACCGGCCGCTTGTTCGCCAGCGAGTATTCCGGCGTCGTGCCCGACATCATGACCGTGGGCAAGTCGCTGAGCGGCGGCATCTTTCCCAACGCGGCGATGCTGTACCGCGACACCGCGCAACTCACCGGTTACGTCGAGCGGAATCCGGAATTTCATTACACCTACACCGGCGGCTCCGACCTCGCCTGCCGGGTATCGCTGGCGGTTCTCGATTTCCTGACGACGCAGCGCTTGTGGGAAAACGCCGCCCAGATGGGCGCCCGTCTCAAGGACGCCTTGCTGACCCTGCAAAGCGAGAATCCGGCGATCGTCAAGGACGTGCGCGGGCGCGGGTTGATGATCGGCATCGAGTACCTGCACGAATTCATGGGGCCGATGATGTCCGACGCGCTCGCCAAGAACGGCATTTTCGCCGCCTACTCCGGCAACGCGCCGCAGGTGATGCGCTTCATGATGCCGCTGGTGGTGACGCACGAGGAAATGGACCGGGTGATCGCCATCATCCGCCAGGCCGTCGCGGCGATGAAGCAACTGCTGCCGCTCGCGCTGCCCGCCGCGAAGATTCCGCCGGTGCTCAAAATGCTCAACAGCGAGCGCGTCCAGACCGTGCTGTTCAACTGGATCCGCAAGGTCGAGGACGCCTTCACCCGCCCCGGCGCGGGGAAAGGAGGCCGGCCATGAGCGCGAATCAACCGACCCGGCAGGCTTTGCTGGACGATTATGCGCGCTTCGTTTCGCCCGCGCAGGTGGCGCGGCTGCGGGCGCTGGGTCACGACTTCATCGAGTCGCGACGCGAGGGCCCCGACGTTTACGATCAGGACGGCCGGCAATACCTCGACTGCTATTCCTCGGCCGGTATCTACAACCTGGGCCGGCGGCAGCCCGAACTGCTCGCCGAATTGCGGCAGGCGATGCGCGAGACGGACCAGGGCAATTTTCCGATGATCTCGCGCGAGAAGGCGCGGCTGGCGGCCGCGCTGGCCGCTTTCGTCCCCGGCGCCCTGGAATGCACGATGTTCAGCGTCGTGCGCGGCGAAGCGTTCGATTTCGCCTGCAAGCTGGCGCGCGGCTATACCCGCCGGCCGGAATTGATCGCCCCGGAAGGCTCCTGGTTCGGGCAGACCGGTTTCGCGGTCAGCCTCTCAACCCGGGCCGATAAGCGGGATTTCGCGCCGCTGGTGCCGGAAACGAAAATCATCCCCTTCGGCGACGCGGCGGCGGCGCGCGCGGCGATCGGCCCGCGCACCGCGGCCGTTTTCCTCGAACCGAGACAAACGGAAAACCATTGCCGGCCGGCCTCCGCCGATTACCTGCGCGCCCTGCGGCGGCTGTGCACCGAAACCGGCGTGCTCTTGGTGCTCGACGAAACGCAGACCGGCCTGGGGCGGACCGGCAAACGTTTCGCGTTCGAACACGCCGGCATCGAACCGGACGTGCTGATCATCGGCGAGGCGTTGGGGGCCGGCGTTTTCCCGATCGCCGCGACCCTCTTCACGCCGGCCATCAACAAATTCATGAACGCCCATCCGCTGATTCACCTTTCGACCTTCGGCGGCAGCGACCTGGGTTGCCGGATCGGCGCCCGCGCCCTGGAAATCTACGCGGCCGTCGCGCCCTGGGAAAACGCCGCCGCCCTTGGTCGTTCCCTGCAGGAAAAATTGCAAACCATCGCCGCGCGCCATTCGCGCCTGATCGAATCCATCGCGGGTGACGGGTTGCTTTACTCCCTCGCCTTCGCGGGGCCCGCGGAAGCCGAGGCTTTCTGTCGCCGGCTCGCGGCGCATGGCGTGTTGGCCGTGCCCGGCAAGGTGGCGACCAACACCGTGGTCCTGCGACCCAACCTGACGATCGGCCAAGCCGAGGCGGATCGCCTGCTGCAAGCCGTGGAAAAAGCGGCCGCCGGAGTCTGAGCGCATGAAAGCTTTGTTTTTCGACAACGATTTGCCGCGCATTCTGGCCGTCAAGGCGGCGTCCAAGTTCGACAAGCTGGCTCCATTATCCCGGATCTCACCGGTTCGCTACGCGGAAGTGCCGGAACCCCGGCTGCCGAATTCGCGCTGGCTCAAGGTGAAGAACCAGGCCTGCGGCTTGTGCGGCACCGATATGCATCTGATTTTCATGGACATGGATCCGGGCTGTTTTCCCGCCGCCACGCCCGGCATCGCGCGCAAGTTTCTCGGCCACGAACTGGTCGGCGAGGTGGTGGAAGCCGGCGCCGACGCCGGCGAATTCCGTCCGGGCGACCGGGTGGCGATGCGCATCGATTGGCCTTCGTGTTTTCAACTGGAGATCGACCCGCCCTGCCCCCAATGCCGGGCCGGCCATTACATGCGTTGCGAAAACCTCGGGCAAAAAAATCTACCGCTACGCGACGTCGGCGGCGGCTTTTCGCCATTCATGGTCATGCATCGTTCACAGCCGTTTAAAATTCCGCCCACGCTGTCGCTGGACCGGGCGCTGCTGCTCGAGCCCACGGCCAGCGCTCTGCACGGCGTTTGTAAAAGCACGCCACGGCCGGGCGATCGCGTTTTGGTCATCGGCGCGGGAACGATCGGCCTGCTGACCACGGCCATCGCCAAGGCCCTGGCGCCCGAAGCGGAAATCACCTGCCTGGCGCGGTATCCCTACCAGGCCGAGGCGGCGGCGCGGGCCGGGGCGGCGCACGTGGTCAGCGACCGCGAGGACACCTACGACGCCCTGGCGCGGTTGACGCACGCCCGCGCCTTCAAGGGCTATTTCGGCAACCGGATTCTACTGGGCGGCTTCGACGTCATCTACGACACGGTGGGCAACGATCAAAGCCTGCATGACGCGTTGCGCTGGGCGCGCGGCGGCGGCAGCGTAGTCATCCTGGGCATCAATTTTCAGCCGGGTAAACTCGATTACTCGCCGATCTGGCATCAGGAAATCCGCGTGACGGGCATCAACTGCCACGCGACCGAAGCGGACGGGAAGACTTCGTTCGAACACGCGGCGCAATTGCTGCTGGATCCGAAATTCCCGGTCAACGGCCTCATCACCCATCGTTTTCCGATGCGCCGGTACAAGGACGCGGTACGTACGTTCCTCGACAAAACGCACGCCAAGGCGATCAAAATCGTCCTGGAACACGACTGATTCCGCAACCCGCGCCGCCGCTCCTTTCCCGGCCGGCGGGAAATATCACAATTTTTTTTTGATTGTTCGTTCAAACCCCTTGGCGATCGATCCCGATCCTGATATAAAAAAGAACCATTCAACGATGCAGATAAAGAAAATTCGATCGAAGTTCTCTGACAAATGAAACGCCGGCGGCGGTGGTTTGCAATTTCGTCGCCGGGTTCGAGCCAGCGGGGGAAACGGCCGGGGTCCGGGCCGTCAACCCGACGAGAAGGGGGAAAACCTTGCCGCGACATTCCTGGTTACGCCGAGGCTGGTGGTTTCTGCTTTTTTGTCTGCTCCTGGCGTCCTGCGCCGACGACAACGGCCGGGACGACGCCTCGCCGTCGGCCGGCGATTACGTCGCCACCGGCAAACAGTACCTGACCGCGAACCAGGCGGCCGATGCCGCCCGGGCGTTCAACGAAGCCCTGGCCCTGGACCCGACCAACGTCGAAGCGCAGTACGGCCTGGTGCTGGCCGGCCCGATGCGCCTGTTCAACTTCATCGATCAGATCATCGGCACCATCAACAGCATTTCCTTCGCCGACCAACCCGACGACAAGGCCAACGCGGCTTACGAACCGCCCGCGCCGCCCGCCAGCGGCAACGTCATCCAAGAATACATTTTCCAGGAAGTGGAATCCCAGCTCGCGGAAAGCGATTACTATTATCAACAATTGCGCGACCGGACCGACGCCCGGATTCGTCTGGACGACTATCGGCTGGTCATGGCGGACATCGAAATCCTGGCTTTCGGCGGCGATTTCGGCCCGCCGGAACTGGCGGTGATCGGCGGCCTCAACGCGATCGCCGACGGCCTGATGCGGCTCCTGCTGGCGCACAATTTCGAATTCGATTACACCAAACTGCGCTTGCCGGCGACCGGCGAACTGACCGACACCATGGATATCATCAGCTTCGTGTTCGAGCTGCTCGGCGATTTGCTCGACAGCCCGACGTATCCCAATTTTCTCTATCTCGACCGCTTCGACGGCGTGGCGCAAATGCAACAGGCCGGCATTCAACTGGGCAACGCCGGCGCCCGCCTCGAAGAAGCATTCGCCAAGCTCGCCACCGAGCCGCTCGATCCCGACGCGCCGATCGCCTTCAGCGACCGGAACGGCAACGGCCGTTTCGACCTCGGCATCGACGGCGTGCAGGTCGGCGAGACGCTGGAGTTGCAACCGGATCTGGCCCTCGCGGTCAGCGATCTGGTCTATTCGCTGTCGCTGGTTTTTTACGAAGGGTCGTCCCTCGATCCCACGCCAAATACCGAATACCTCTTCACCCTCAGCGAATTGAACGACCTGTTGCGGGTTCTGGGTGTGCTGCCGTTTGAACTCGGCCCGATCACGATCAGCGGCTTTCCGGGGTTCATCGGCATCGACATCGGCGAGTTTTTCGCCGACCCGGCGCCCGACGGGTTGCGCCGGATTTTGGAATGGGTCGTGGCGGTTTGGGAAAATCCGGGTGACTTCCTGCGCGGCTTGTTGGAACGCTAACGGGGCGCTTTTTGCACCAGATAGGCTTCGATCACTCCGCAAATGTCGGCGGCCAGGCGGTCGTCGGTCAGCAGTTCGGGGTGATGCAAAACCGCGTTGTGCGTCAGGGTTTCGACGATATTGAAAATCACGAAGATCGTCAGGTTCAACTCGGCGGGCGGCAGCTTCGGATACCGGCGGCCCAGGTAGTCGCGCATCAGGTCGCGGATGTTTTCATCGATTTCACTGATTTTCTTCAGATCGCCCACCCGCGGCACCTGCTCGACCAGCACGCGGTGCAGCCGCGGCTCCAGGCGATGCAGCTCGACCATCGCCGTCACCAGCGTGGCGATCGCCTGGGGAATCGGCTGCCCTTCGATTTCGGCGAACTTGGCCCGGATCATCTCCAATTCCAACAACCCCAGGCGGGTGTTGAGGGCGGCGACCAGGGCTTCCTTGTTGGGGAAATATTGATAAAGCGAGCCGATGCTCACGCCGGCCTTGGCGGCGATCTTGTTGGTGGTCGCCCGCTCGTAACCGTCTTGGATTAAAACCTGAGCGGTCGCCTCGAGAATGGCGTCCACCATGGCCATGGAACGTCGCTGCTTCGGTTGTTTGCGCGGGCGAATCAGGGGAGTGCGGCTCATTGAAGATCTCCCGGAAATGCGAGTTGTTGGGCCATTTTCGATTACTCTAACATAGCAAAACGCGAGCGGATGCTCAACATAAATCCTTATTTTTTTCGGAGTCGGCCGCTTCGGCCGATCCATCCATTCCGCGCCATCGGTTTGCCGCCTGATTCGGCAGACTCGGCGATCGGTGAAAAACAGCGCGCGACGGTCCGGTCCGGATCGGCGTCGAGGAGCAGGGAATGAGCGAAACAACCGTGCGTCTGCCGGAACACGGCCGGGATAAAAAGCAAATCCTCCAACAGATGCAAAGCTACCGCGAAAAGGACGCCGACTATCTGAGCGGCAAAACCTGGAGCCTCGTCTATTATCTGAACGACGAGCACACTGATTTTCTGCAAAAAGCCTACAACCTGTTTTTCTCGGAAAACGGACTCAACCCGATGGCCTTTCTCAGCCTCAAGCGCTTCGAATCCGAGGTCATCCGCATGACTGCCGTCATGCTCCCCGGCGACGAGGAAGCCGTCGGCACGATGACTTCCGGCGGCACCGAAAGCTGCCTGCTGGCGGTTAAAACCTATCGCGACCTGGCCCGCGCGAAACGCGGCGTCCGCCGGCCGGAAATGGTCGCGCCGGAAACCATTCACGTCGCCTTCGAAAAGGCGGCCGAGTACTTCGGCGTCAAGCTGGTGCACGCCCCGCTCGGCAAGGATTACCGCGTCGACGTCAAGGCGATGAAGAAGCTGATCAACCGACACACCGTCCTGCTGGCGGCGTCGGCGCCGTGCTACCCGTTCGGGGTCGTCGATCCGATCGAGGAAATCGGCCGCGTGGCGCTGCGGCACAACCTGCCCTTCCACGTCGACGCCTGCCTGGGCGGCTTTCTGCTGCCGTTCGTGGAGAAATTGGGGCACGACGTGCCGGTCTTCGATTTCCGCGTGCCGGGCGTCACCTCCATGTCGGCCGACGTGCACAAATACGGCTTCGCCGCCAAGGGCGCCTCGACGATCGTCTACCGGAACATGGACTACCTGAAACACCAATTCTTCATCAGCGAAAACTGGCCGGGCGGCATTTTCTTTTCCCCCGCGCTGCTCGGCACCCGGCCGGGCGGCAGCATTGCCGCCGCCTGGGCGGCGATGCAGGCGCAGGGCGAGACCGGCTATCTGGAAAACGCGCGGCGGATCATGGCCTCGGTGAAGCAAATGCGCGACGGCATCGCCGCGATTCCCGAGTTGGAGGTGCTGGGCAAGCCGCACGGCGCGATTCTCGCCTACCGTTCCAAGTCGCCGGACCTGAACGTTTTCGCGGTCGGCGATCAACTCGAAAAACGGGGCTGGCACATCGACCGCCAGCAGAAGCCCGACAGCCTCCACGCGATGGTCACGCCGCACCACGGCAAGGTGATCGACCTGTACCTCAAGGACTTGCGCGAATCCGTGGCATTCGTCAAAGCACATCCCGAGCTGGCCGGCCAGGGCGGCGCCGCGATGTACGGCCTGATCTCGCACGTGCCGCTGCGGGGCATGATCCGCCAGAAGGTTCTGCAGATGGTCATGGACCTTTACGGCGCGGCGCCCAAGATGATCGATCCGGAAGCCGGGCAAAACGCCGACGATTGGTCGATGAAGGCGGGCCTGTATTACCTGGAACTGAAGAAAAAAGCCGAAAAATTCTGGAACGAAACCCTGAAACGATAACCAACCGGGATCGGCGGAACCGACAGCAATGAAGATCGCCATCTGGATTTTTCAAGCCGCTTTCTGTTTCATCACGCCGGCCGTCGTGCTGCGGCTGGCCAAGCGTTCCAAAATCATCCGCTCGCTCAGCCCGGTCGTGGTCTGCTACCTCGCCGGCATGATCCTGATCAATCAACCCTTCGTGGATTTCGACCGGAATTTCAACATGACCCTCTGCGGCGTCGCCGTGGCCCTGGCCATCCCGATGCTGCTTTATTCCGTCGATTTCATCGGCTGGTTCCGGCTCGCCGGCTCGACGATGCTGGCCTTCACGCTCGCGTCGGTCACGGTGGTGATCGCGGCGATCGGCGCGCACTACGCCTTCCGCCCCTACCTGGCCGACACCGCGCAAATGGCGGGCATGCTCACCGGCGTCTACATCGGCGGCACGGGCAACATGAACGCCGTCGGCATCATGGTCAACGCCAAGCCCGACATCTTCGTCATGCTCAACACCGCCGACATGATCTGGTCGTTCGCCTACCTGGCGTTTCTGATGACCGTGGCGGGACGGCTCTTCGGCCTGTTTTTGCGGCCTTTTCCGTACGCGCCCGGGACGGGTCCGGTCGGCGACGGCGAATCGTGGGACGGTGCCTTCGACAACCGCCTGCCGCCCTGGCGGCCGCTGCTGCTCATCACCGGTCTGACGTTGCTGATCGTCGCGGCCGGCCTGCTCGTCAAAGGCTATCTGCCGGCGAGCTCGCAGGACGCGGTCTTCGTCCTGATCATCACGACGCTGGGCATTCTGGCGTCGTTCAACCGGCGGATCCGCGCCTGGCCGGGCACCCAGGGCCTGGGCCAATACCTGATGGTTTCATTTTTCTGCTCGCTGGGCTTCACCGCCGACTTGGGCAAGCTGTTCGGCTCCTCGCTGATGATTTTCATTTTCGACGCCGTGGTGATCATCGGCTCGGTGGCGCTGCACATGGTGACGTGCTGGCTGTTCCGCATCGACCGCGACACCGCGATCATCACCTCGGTCGCCGCGATTTTCTCGCCGCCGTTCGTGCCGTCGGTCGCGATGGCTTTGCGCAACAAGGAAATTCTGGTTTCGGGCATCGCCAGCGGCTTGATCGGCTACGCGATCGCCAACTACATCGGCGCCGCCGTCACCTGGTTGCTGCTCTAAACACGAAAGGAGCAAGACCCTGAAACATCTGCCCACTCCAACCCACCCGGTGTCCCGGTTGTTTTCGCGTCATTTGCTCATCGCCCTGGCCGCGTTGCTGCTCCCGGCCTTGTTGACCGGTTGCGCGGCGGAAACCAAACAGCCGGACTATTTCGAGGTTCTGGAGGTCAGCGGTACTCCCTATGAACGAGGCTATCAACAAGGCGTTCACTTCGCGGACAAGATCCGGTCGTTCTACACCATGCTGCTCACCAACTCGATCTTCCCCTACCTGAACCGCGACCGCGACGACGTCAGTTCGGTGCTGATGCCCTACCAGGACGAGGATGTGTACGGCGACGGCAAATTCCCCCACCAGATGATGCTCGAATCGGCGCGCATCTTCGCCGAATTCATCCCCCAGGAGTACCTGGACGAGATGCGCGGGCTCGCCGACGGCTCCGGCATGCCCTACGAGGAAATCCTGCTGCTCAACACGTTTTTCGACACGCTGATGGGCTTCCGCGGCATCACCTTCTACATCCGTCTCGTGCAGGGGCCGCGGCTGGAATGGTTCGAGTTCGTCGGCGACCTGGACCAGGACGGCATCGACAACGACGGCGACGGTGAAATCGACGAACCGGCGGAAGGCCGGCAGAAACCCTACGAGCCCTCGCCCTTCGCGCACATGAGTGAAGTGCCGCTCGACGCGAAGCTGCGGTTCATCCTCGACGACGACAAGCCGGGTGTGTCTCCCGATTCCATCCGGATTCAGCTCGACGACAAGCTCTATCTGGCCGGCGATCCGAGCATTGAAACCAGCCCGTACGCGCGCGACGGCAAGACCATCGAGGTCGTCTTCACCCCGCCCGAGGGCCTACCGCCCGCCAGCGTCGTTTCGCTGATCCTGCAGGCGACGGATCTGACCGAAATCGAGCGGATCAAGCCCTACCACCCCCGCCCGATGCGCGACGAACGCATCACCTTCACCACCGCCGGCTACGGCGCCCGCCCGGCGGAAGTGCCGAACCGGGGTTTGGACGACGGCCGCACCCAGCCGCCGTCCTACGGGTTCGCGGTGCGCGGCTCGGCGACCCGCGACGGCAACCTGTACGTGGCCCATCACTTCGCGATGATCGACAGCAACACCATGCACAAGCACGTGACGCTGATCATCCACCACCCGAATGACGGCGCGCCGTTCGCGGTATTGGGCTATACCGGCGTGATCTGGGGCCTCAGCGGCATCAACAGCCGCGGCTTCACCTATTTCTTCGACACCAGCGACACCCTCAACAACCCGTTCACGCAGTCGTTCAACGAGGGGCTGATTTTCGCCAAACTCACCCCGCACGGCGTGCCGGCCGGCTTCATGGGCCGGGAAATGCTGAAATACTACGGCCAGGTGGCCGAAGGGCTGGATTACCTGCGCGCAACCCCCGCCTCGTTCGGCTGGAACTTCCTGCTGGCCGACGCGAACGGTGACATGGCCGCGGCCGAAATCGATTCCGACATCACCGCGCGGCCGGAGGGCGGTTTCTATACCTACTCCGCCGATCCCGACAACCCGGAAAATCGGGACGCCGCGGGCCGCCTTTACGGCAGCGTCGGCCCCGACGACCTGCGCATCGCCTCGCACTACCAGAAAGACCTCAACGAGATCGGTTACGAGCTCGTCACTTTCAACATTCAGCCGCAACGCTACTGGAGCAGTTTTTACTTCCGCTCCCTGCGCGCCTTCTACAACGCCGGCGACGCCCTGGCGGCCGAGTACGGCCAACTGGACCGCCAGCGGATCATGAACATCCTCGGCCGCAAGGCACTGGCGGATCAACGCGACAGCATGGTGGCCGCGGTCTTCGAGCCGCAAACGCTGAAAATGTTCGTCGCCGCCGGCGAGGTTCCCGCCACCGATGCCGGGTTCCGCGCCTTCGATCTCAAAAAACGCTTCCAGGGAGGGACCGCGCGATGAACCAACGCCTCGTTGCCGGCCTCCTTGGCCTGATGCTTTGCCTGACCGCCGGCGCCGCCTGGGCGGGCTTCACCGAAACCCTGCCGCAAGGCGCCTTCATGCTCGACGTCAGTTACCTGTATTCCTACCTCAACAGCGCCTACGACGACGACGGCCGCAAGGTGCCGCTGATCGAGGAAGTAAAGCGCTACGAGCCGGGCGCCGGCCTGCAGGGCACGCTGATTCCCAAGGCGCGGACCGAATTCGGCATCCTCGTCAGCCAGCTTCAATACGGCATTTTCGACAACCTTTCCGCCGGCATCGGCGTTCCCGTCGTCCTGTACACGAAAATCGACCCGGATTTTCAGTGGGACAAGGGCGATTACAATTGGAACCTCGGCCGCAGCTACAGCGAGCAGGATTTTTGGGATTGGGCGGGCAGCATGGGCCAGCCCAAGCCGGGAAAGTGGCGCGGCAACGAAGGCGTCCTGGGCGACATCCAACTCGGGACGCGCTGGCGCTTCACCGACGGTTACCAGAGCTGGGAAAAGCTAGGGCTGGCCATGGCCGGCATGATGACCGTCGCCTTGCCAACCGGCAAGCAGCCCGATCCCGAGGAAGTCGTCACCGCCGGCACTACCTCGTGGGATCTCCATTCGAACGGCGACCTCGGCTTCCACGTGTCGCTCGACAAGTCGTTCAAGGAAAGCCTCGACGGCCGCCTGCTGGTGGGCGTCGACGCGTTTTACGAATTCCTGCTGCCGCACCGCTATGAGTCGCCCGAAGGCAAGAAAAACCCGCTGCTGCTGAACTACCGGCCGTTCACCGGCAAGTACTACACCATCGACGGCGGCGACTTCACCGGTGGGTCGGTCCAGACCGACATCGTGCCCTGGAAGGGGCCGGCCCTCGGCACCTGGCTGACCAAGGGCGACGTCGAAAAGGCCAAAGCGCTGCCGCCGTTGCTGACGTTCTCGTTCCGCTATTCGTTCATCTACCTGCAGCAAACCGACTGGCAGTCCGATTCCGAAATCTGGGACTACGACCGCGAGCGCCTCTGGCGGCCCGGCTACAAGAACATGCTCAACGGGCAGATGGTGCTCAGCCTCCTGCGACTCGGCGCACCGCTGCAACCGTACGTCGCCTACCGCAACCTGACCTGGATTCCGGGCAAGAACTGCCGCGCCGCCGACGTGCTCAGCGCCGGCACCCGCGTGCTGATGAAATTTTGGTAAAGAATTCGATCGAACAATGGCTCCTCTCGCGAGGGGCCCTTTTTGTTTGATAGGGATGCGGGATCAGCAGCCGCAGCCTTGGTCGGCATCGTTATCTTCTTCCGTATTGTCGTCTGCTGTATCATCGTCGAAATTCGGTTCGTCATTTTCCCGGCAGACAATCCCATTGAAGTAGATGCTGCCCTGACTGTCATTTTGAAGATAGTAAGGCACGTCAACCAATTGATCGCCGCAGTCGTATTCATATATCCATTGCATGTTTCCATCAACATTCATTTTACTTGCCATGATATTTGTTATTGGCATCTCCGAGTCCGAGAAATATCCTCCTTCCGCCAGGATGTTTATATCCATTTCCCATCCTACGGTCATATCGACAAGATTGAGCCAAGAATGATCGGTTATTAAATCACCTTGCCGCAGCAACAATCCTTCCAGCGAATACTCTTGAATGCGAATCGGTATAGGCTCCCCACTATTTAATAGTTCCGCTTCGTCAATGCCCCCGATGAAAAAACGACTCGTTGTCAATTCTGCCAATACCGAATACCACTCGGCAGTGTCCACTACTGTTTTGGTCGGGTAAAGATTGTTAAATGGCAGTAACAAAGACCAGAAGATTCCCCCGTTTTCCGAGAATTTTTGTATTTTTGCTCCGTCCTCACCTTCACTCAGTAAAAAGAATGAACCGTCAACGGCCGGCACCACTCGAATCAGCGTTATCCAATCGGCATCGGAATTATTACCTTCAAGACGCCATTTCTCATTCATTTCGGAATCGAGCACAATCAATTCGTCGGCACATGATTGTTCGTTCATTTTCCATATCATCGCATTTGTCGTCTCGTTGATCCGATAAAATTCTCCCCGGAAATCGCACTGCTGGCTGGCTTGATAATCAATATTTATTGTCAGATCGCCTGAGGCGGTAAATCGTTGAATCGTCGCAACCTTGGTCGGCCCAATCGTCGATGATAATAGAATAATTCCGCCATCCTCGTCACAGGTTAAATTTCCGAATTGCCCATTGTAATCGGCAAGCCACTCCATGTCGCCATTCTCACTAATGCGCATGATCGATTTTTCGCCAGCCAAATACACTTCATCATCCGCGCAAAGCAGCAACTGCCGATCCCAATAATCGGATGAGGGAGGAAAAAATTCCCATTCGACATCACCGTTTTTATCCAACTTGGCCACATAAAATTTCTGATCTCCCCAACTGCTTTCCAGGGTGATAATCAGCAATAACAGTATAAGTATTGCTATAGGTCGGATTTTAATCATGATTCACCAAACCCATCAGGGGAATTCCGAGATTTCCGGGGGCAGTATATAAAAATTGGAATTTTCGGAGCATTATTTAATTCCATTCTTCGACCACCCTCGGAATCCTCACAAATGTCTTTTCGATTATTCCCCAACACATGGACAAATAACACTATGTTGCGTTGTCAAAGTCAAGGCTTGTAAATCAGAGAATTTCCAAAGCCCATTGGTAGTGATGGGTTGGTGAGCGGCGGCGTGGTTTCCGGCTGGCGCACGGAAAGACGACGTAAGGTTTTATCGCGGCTGCTAAGCCGCTCCTACACCAGTCAGGTCGCTTGCGCTCCCGGCGTGGTTACCGGCTGGCGCACGGAACGACGGTAAGGGTTTTCGATATTTCCTAACATCCCGTCAGTGACGATTGAATCTAGCCCAGCGTTTCAACGCTGGGGATGAACGCCGCGGATTGTTTCGTCCCGTCAGGGACGTGCCTCGACACATGGTTCGCAACGAAAAATATGGGAGATCATACGGACGTACCTACGGCACGAAGAAAAATACCGCGAACCGAAACCCAGCGTTGAAACGCTGGGCTATTTTCAATCATGCCTATGGCATGAAGCATCCATGTCGGCAGTTATGTGGGTTCCGGCTGGCGCACGGAAAGTCGGCGACGATGAACCAAGCCGTCTACAATCCTCGGCAAACCAGGATGCGGTTCAAGAGCCAGAGCGCGCCGGCGGAGTGCGGCCGCGGCAGAATGAACAACGGCTTGTGGATCAGCCGCGGCAGATACTTCTCGACGTTGGCGACGCCGGCGGACAGCGGGAATTGCGCGGGGTCGAACAGCGGCTCGTCGTTCGTGCTGTCGCCCATCGTCAGCACTTCCCGGCGATCCCGCAAACCCAACTCGTCGCAGACGCGACCGACCGCCGTCGCCTTGGTGTGCTCGCCGGCGAACAGATGCAGATGGATCGAACTGGCGATCATCCTCAAACCCTGGGCGTTCGCGAGATCGGCGACCCGGCTCACCTCGTCGTCGCTCAACGCGGCGCGATCGATCGCCCAGTCGGTCAGTCGCCCGAGATTGTCGTCGGTCCGGCGGACGCGCGGCACCTGCCGTCGAATCGCCTCGTAAGCATCCCGCAGGCGGCTCCGCCCTTCGCCGATCAACGACAGGTCGGCCAGCGGCGTCAATTGTTCGCCCCGGCAGATCACCCCGCCGTTTTCCGCGACGACGCCGTCCACCGGCAGATAGCGCGACAAGGCCTGGCCCCACGACGCGCAGCGCCCGGTGACCAGCCAGATCAGCAGGCCGCCGCGCCGCAGCCGCTCGAAAGCCGCCAGAATGTCGGACGGGATACGTCCGTCGGTGCTCAGGGTGTCATCGACGTCGGAGGCCAGCAGGCGCAGCGCGCGCAGGTGGGCCTCGGGCAGGTCACTCGCCGGATACGGTCGTTCGTGGTTCATCTTTTTCCCATTGCCGCAGCAGCAGGGTCGCGCCGATCGCCGCCACGGGCAGAATCAGGAGGTTGGCCAGAGGCACCAGCGTCGAGAGAAAAACCGCGAGGCCGAAGCCGACGGTTTCCGTCTTGCGCCGCCACAAGTAGGCGATTTTCGCGCCGGCCGACAGCGACCGGCGGCTGAGGGGCAGATCGAAAAACTGCACGGCCAGGAAAAAACCGCCGGCCAGCGGCGCCAAGACCGCGTAAACGGCCGATCCGACGACGGGGATCAGCAGCAACAGCAGCAAAGCCGCTTCGGTCGCCAGAAACAGCGCGACCACGACCAGCGTTGTGCGCAGGCTGTTGACGATGCCGTCCACGATCCGCCGCACGGTGGTCGCCGGCGCGCGCCAGCCTTCCTGGATCTCCACCTTTTCGGACAAGGCGTCGAGAAACGGCGCGGCGATGACGCAGCCGACCGCCGTGAAGCCGAAAACGACCGCCAGGGCGAACGCCGCGACCAGCAGGACCGCCGCCAGCGCGTAGAGAATCCATTGGTACCAGACTTGCGGATCGGGAACGATCGCGTGCAGCAGTTGCGGATAATAATAAATGAAGGCGCCGAAACCACCCGCGAACAACAGGATATCGAGCAGAATCGGCAACAGTGCCAGACCCCACAAATCGCGGTGGCCCAGCAGGTAGTTCAATCCTTTGAAGGCATGTCCGAAACCGCGCAGCAGGCGCTTCACCGCCGCGCCCACCGGCGACCCTTAGAGCCCTTCGACCAGTGTGTAGACGAGGTCCCACAAATCGACGAGCGATTGCAGCAGGTCCTTGATGCCGGTCATCGAGGGATAGGCGAACCACGGGCCGACGTCGATCGGCAGAATTTCGGGAATTTCGGAAATGACGATCTCGAAATTATCGCCGAGGAAATTCAGGTCGATGCCGAGCAGGTCCTCGATCATTTCCTTGTCGATGACGATCGGCAGCACGTCGAGCGCGGTCAGCAAGTCGTTCGCGTACGAAATATAAAACGGGTTCGCATGGGTCGGATCAGTGTCGTAGGCCGTCTCGTCCCAGAATGCGGGAGCGGTCAGAATGCACAGCGAGTCGATGCCGTTGACCAGATCGGGTTCCAGTGCGCCGAAGCCCGGGATGAACAGCGATTCGAGTTGGCGGTCGCCCTGCCCGTCCATGTTGTCGTCGATAAAATGCACCGTGCCCGCTTCCTGCGGACCGGTTTCGCGGTACGCCGTGTCGATGAGCAGGTGCAGGCGATAGAACAACTGCCCGAGTTGCACTCCGGCGGCCTGCATCCGCTTGACGCCGTCCTCGCCTTTCAGGGTCAGGAAATCCGGGTTGTCCTCGTAAGTGATCAGGCTTTCCACGAGGTCGATCAGCGGGTCCAACTGTTCCAGCAGATCCTGAATCGCTTCCAGGTCCAGATCCTCGAGGCCGCCGAGGTCGAAATTCAGCGACGGGATTTGCAGAGAGAAAAAGTCGTAGTTCAGATCGTGGGCCATCGCGATGTTGACCACCGCCTCGACCAGCGAGTTGAGCACGCCGAAAAATTGCAGATCGGAACGATCCAGGCGGCCGCCGAACTGGAAGGTGACGATGCCTTCCAGCTTCATCGTAAAGCCTTCGATCTCGAACGAAGGATCGGGGTCGTTCATCAAATCGAGGTAAAGCTGTTCGCAGGCCTGGTACCAGACCTCGGCGCTTTCACCCAGAAATTCTTGGATGTAATCGCCCAGGTTCGAGCTTTCGGCCAGAACCTGCATATCCAGGCCGGCGCCCGGGTCAGCGGGCATCGTTTGCGCCAGACCGCCGCTCGCGAACGCCACCAACTGATTGAGCAGGTTCATGAACTGCATATTGCGCGAGATGAGCAGGCCGAATTTGGCCTCGTCGCAGGTCGGCGAAAGCTTGATCGCCGCCTCGAAGGCATCGGACGCGTTGCCACCGTCGCCAGCGACGAGATAGCGCTTGCCGATCCGCAGGATTTCTTCCAGCGTCGGGTCCTCGCGCGTATCGAATTTTTCGCTACAGCCGAGAAACAGCGGGGTAATGGTCAAAAACAACAAAACCGCGACAAGGCGTAAACGCATCCACGACCTCCAGAACCGGGGGGTATTCTGGCGGCAAGTTTAGGGGCGCGCGCGTCCGGTGTCAAATCCGCGTCCGGCCGCGTCCGGCCGCTGCCTTTCGGCTTCAACCGTTCGGATGGACTCGCTTTTCTCCTCCGCTTTCTCCCGGGAAGGAAAAGTTCGCGCGGCGGTTTTCTTTTGCTCACGAATCCTTATTTTAGTGGCGTAACAAACAGCCCCAACCAGGCGGGTGAGATGTCGATTCGCACGGTATCCTTCCTCGGTTTTCTGATTCTGGTGATTCTCGTCTCCGGCGTGGTCGCGCTGCTCGGCGTGTCCGGTATCGAGCGCAGCGTGGTGCATGAAGCCCAGCAACGCACCAATCAAGATCTGCGGACGCTGCAAACGATCTATCAGCAACGCCTCGAACTGCTGGCCAGCCGGGTGCAGTCGCAGACCGCCGATTTCACTGCCGTCGCGGCGGCCGACCGTTCCGGTTTTCTGGCGCAACTTCGCCGGGAACTGGACCTGACGGTGCTCAACGCTTGCGACGTCGAAGGCCAACCACTCGCCGGTTCCTACCCGGAGTTCGACGGGCGGGTGCCGATCGCCGCCGATCCGATCCTGCGCCGCGCGCTGGCCGGCAAGCTCGAGTGGGGCACCGTTTTGCTGGATGAAAATCGCCTGGCTTTCGAGGGCGGTCCGGCCCTGCGTCAGGCGGTGACGCTGAGCACCGGCGAATCGCCGGCATCCCGCGGCCGTTCGGAAGCCTTGTTCATGTGGATGGCCCGGCCGATTTTCGACGGGCAAAAACGGGTGATCGGCCTGCTCTACGGCGGTCGCGCCATCAATTACAATTTCGCGCTCGTCGACCAACTGCGCAACCTGCTGTTCGGCGGCGATCTTTACGGCGGCAAACCGCGCGGCACCGTCACCTTTTTTCTGCAGGACCAGCGCGCGGCCACCAACGTGCTGCGCGAGGACGGGCAACGCGCCATGGGCACCTTCGTTTCCGACGAGGTCCGGCGACAGGTCCTGGAAAAGGGCGGCGTCTGGCGCGACCGCGCCTGGGTGATCGACGCCTGGTACCTCAGCGGCTACCAGCCGTTGTCGGACCCGGACGGCAAGATCGTCGGCATGACGTATGTCGGCATGTTGGAAGCGCCGTACACCGACCTGAAAAAATTGCTGCTCTGGCGGTTTCTGGGGCCGCTCGGGCTGGTCTTCCTGGCGGCGCTGCTGCTCGGGATCTATTTCCTGAATCGCCTGCTCGCGCCGCTCGGAAAGCTCGGCCGGCAAGCGGTGTTGATCGCCGAGGGCCACTGGGACGAGCCGGTCAAGCCCGCGCGCACGTTCCGCGAGTTGCGCCAGCTTTCGCGGCTGTTCGAACGAATGCGTCAAGCGATCGTTCAACGCGACCGGCAATTGCAGGACCAGAACCGCCGGCTCGGCGAAAGCAACGAGGAGCTGCAAAAAGTCAACCGGAATTACATGGAAACGCTGGCCTTCGTCACCCACGAGTTGCGCTCGCCGCTGGCGGCCAACCAGGGATTGATCGACGTGATGATGCAAGGGCTGACCGGCGAGGTGCCGCCGCAGGTCAAGCAGCTTCTGGTGCGGATCAAGCGCAATTCCGAGGAATTGCTCGACATGGTGAAAAACTACCTCGACCTGGCTCGGGTCGAACGCGGGGAACTCAATTCCAATCCCGCCGACATCGAGATTTGCCGGGAGGTCATCCAACCCTGCCTCGACCTTTCCGGCCCCCTGTTCGAATCGCGCAACATTACCCTGGAAACGCAGTGCGTGGAAAAATTGCACCTCAAGGCCGATCCCGACTTGCTGCGCATCGCGTTATCCAATTACCTGACCAACGCCGCCAAGTACGGCCGGGAGGGCGGCCGGGCCGTGGTACGTGCCCAGGAAAAAGACGGGCAACTGATTTTCACCGTCTGGAACGAGGGCGACGGGTTTACCCCGGAGGAAGGCAAACAGCTTTTCGGCAAATTCATCCGGTTGCGGAATGACACCACCCACGGCAAACGCGGCAGTGGTCTGGGCCTCTTTCTCAGCCGCCAGATCGTCGAGTTGCACGGCGGCAAGGTATGGGCGAAAGCCGCGCCAGGGCAGTGGGCCGAATTCGGTTTTTCGTTCCCGATCACCGGATTCACCGACGGCGCCAAGGCGGCCGCCGTTCCGGCGTTGCCGCCGGCGGCGAATGGCTCGGCCTGACCGGATCTTCGCCGCGTCGGGCTTGTTGCGGCCGGCCGATCCGAGTATTTTTGCCTTCACGCGGCAATGGTTTTTTTCTACCGAAAACACGAGGGATGCACGAATGAACATCAACCTGCGACGTTTGCTCATTGCGGTTTTGCTGCTCGGCCTGCTGTTGCCGGCCGTCGCGCTTTTCGCCAAGGAACGGAGCGAATTCCCGGACCAATACAAATGGGACCTCACCCCGCTCTACCCCACGTTGGAGGCTTTGAAACAGGAACAAAGCCGGTTCCTGGCCGACGCCGAGAAACTGAGCGCTTACAAAGGCAAGCTCGGCCTTTCCGCGAAAAAATTCCAGGAGGCGCTCGACCTTTATTACCGCCTCGAAAACCGCCTGCGCCGGATGGAATCCTACGCCTACATGGCGGTGGACAGCGACACCCGCGTCTCCGAAAGCAAGGCGCTCAAGTCCGAGATCGAAACGATCCGCACCAAGTTTTCCGGCATCGCCTCATTCATTGATCCGGAAATCGTGGCGCTCGGTCAGAAAAAAGTGAACGGCTTTCTGGCCAAGAATCCGGGCTTGAAAAACTACCGTTTCGGATTGAGCGAAACTTTCCGCCGCCAAAAGCACATCCTGTCGCAGCCGGAAGAAAAAATCATGGCGGCGGCGCAAGACCTGACCGGTCAGCCCGATTCGCTCTACAGCCTGTTCACCAACGCCGATCTGACGCAGGACACCGTGACGCTCACCGACGGCACGAAAGTCAAAATGAGCTACGCCGCCTACGAAAAGCTCCGCCAGAGCCTGGTCGACTCCGACCGCGTGCTGGCGTTCAAGACCCTGTTCGGCCAGTACGATCGTTTCAAGCGGACGCTGGCGGAAATCCTCTACGGGCAGATGAAAGCGCATCGCTTCAACGCCACGGCCCGCCACTACGATTCCACCCTGGCTGCGGCGCTGGATTACCCCGGCATCGACACGCGGATTTATACGAGCCTGATCGAGGCCGCGCATCAGAACTTCGGCACCTTCCACCGCTACCTGAAACTGAAGGCGCGGGCCCTGGGCAAGACCAAACTGGACTACACCGACATCTACCTGCCGTTCACGCGCGACGTGAGCATTCCCGCGCCCTATCCCCAGGCGCAGGAACTGCTGCTCCAGGCGTTGGCGCCGCTGGGCGAGGAATACGTGAACACGGTCCGCGAAGCCTTCCAGCAGCGTTGGATCGACGTTTATCCGAACGACGGCAAGGACCAGGGCGCGTACAGCAACGGCTGGGCGTACGAGATCCATCCTTATATTCTGCTGAATTACAACGATTTGTACGGCGATCTGCTGACGCTGGCGCACGAGATGGGCCACACGATGCATTCGTACTTTTCCAACAAGAACCAGCCCTTTCCCACCGCCGATTACTCGACTTTCGTGGCCGAGGTGGCCTCGACCTTCAACGAAAACCTGATGAACGATTACATGCTGAAAAAGGTGACCAGTGACCAGGAAAAATTCTACCTGCTCGGCAATTTCCTGGACAACTCGATCCGCGGCACCTTCTTCCGCCAAATTCAGTTCGCCGAATTCGAACTGATGATCCATCAGCGGGTCGAAAAGGGTGAGGCGCTGACCGACGACGTGCTGAACAAAATGTTCCTCGATCTGGCCCGCCAGTACTACGGCCACGACCAGGGTGTCGCCGACGTGCCCGATTTCATCGCCGCCGAATGGTCGGTCATCCCGCACTTCTACTACAACTATTACGTCTACCAATACTCGACGAGCATCGCCGCCGCGAGCCTGCTGTCGCAAAAAGTCCTGGACGGCGAACCGGGCGCGCGCGACGCGTACTACAACCATCTGCTCAAGGCCGGCGGTTCGGACAACCCGGTGCGCCTGTTGCAGCAGGCCGGCGCCGACATGACCAATCCCGCCGCCTACCAGGCGCTGATGGATCGCGCCAACCGCTATATGGACGAGATGGAAAAACTGCTCGACAAGATGGAAAAGGCAAAAAAAGCGGGGAAATAAACCATCGCATCGCGGCAAATAAAAAACGGGGCAGGTTCGCCTGTCCCGTTTTTTTCTATCTCCCGCCGCGCCTCGTCGTTCGTTTCACCGAATGCCGCAAATCAGCAGCCGCACCCGCCGTCGCTACCTTTATCGGCAACGATGCCACCGTCAGCGGTATCGTCATCGGACCCGGTATCGTCATCGGACCCGGCATCGTCGTCGTCGATTGTGGTGTCGTCATCGTCGATCGGCGCGGAATCGTCATCGTCGGCGCCGACACCGAAAGTCCAAACCCCGGATTCGGCGGTTTCGGGGTTATCGTCACCAGTCAATATCCAGCCAAAACCGTCCGTTGCTGTGATGTCGGTAAAAGCCGTAAAAGCAAAAGTCAGTAAATCTCCCTCTGCAATATCGCCTTGTTCCTCCGGATTTTCGCTCGAGGAACAGGTCCAGGTTAAGGTATTCAGTTCCTCGTCAACTTCCACTTGCCATTCATGGTATTGGTGGATGGCGTCGGGAATCGAAAAATCAACGAGGTCGTACTCGCTCGACGGCAACTGAATGACCACCTGCTTGATCGCGATATCCCCACCCGCGGTATTGAACACATCGAAGGCGAATGTGTATTCGGTTTCCGGCAGCAGCAGGATTGGAAACTCCGCATTGGCCGTACCCGTAATAACGAAAAGATTATCGGCGCCGGCTTCGTATCTTGTCGGGGATGCGGCTCCCGGCAGGATCGCCAGAAGCAAAACAATCGCGGTAATCCAAACCATCTTGGCTATGCTTGATCTCCCCTCGGCTGGTTTGCGCCATCCCGATCATCGCTTTGATATTTGACCATAGATTGACTCATTATGTCAAATCGATGGCGAGCTGTCTTTTTTTTCAAAGCCGGATAAAACCTTTTCGGCGGGCCTGTGTCCTTATTAATGAACCCGGAGAAACGACCCGAAATGAAACTTCCAATCGCCCAATACTCCCGACCCTATCTGGTGCTCGTCGGCGGTTTGATCTTGGGTTTCGGAGCGTTCACGCTTACCGGCTACTTCCTGACCGAGACCTCCCCGGCGATCGAAGATAACGCCGCCTGGGAAAGCGAGGACGCCGTCTCGGCCGATTCGCAGCCGGTAGTCGTCATCCGTTCAATCGATCGCGCCAAAGATATCGAGAGCCCTCCACCGCCGAAACAAACAAGCTTCATCACCTCTTTCCCCATACCATCCCAAACGGTTGTGGGGGGCTTTCATTCCATTCAACAACCAGGCAATCCACCACACGCGCCACCGTCGAATCAACAGGCCGGTTAATCGTCGTTCGTTCGTAAAATCAGACTTTACCGAATGAAGGAGACCGACATGGCTTGTCCGTTCTTGCTACGCGGCGACCACGCCGCCACCCATTGCGAAGTGTTGCTCGATCAAGGAAAACAACATCTGGCCGAAGCGCCCGATTGGATCTGCCTGTACGAGTGGGCCCGGCTCTGCCCCCATTTCGCCGGTTTGCGGGAAACCGCCGAACCGCCGAGCTACCAGGGGGTTAAAATTCTCCACCTCAACCGGATCGGCGGTCCGCCGGCGATCAATCCGGACTTGCTCTGATCCATCCGGCTTCCCCGACGAAGGCGCTGGCCTTCATCGATAACCTCCCTTGGATTGGCGTCCGCTGACGCCGTAGACAAAAATGCCGGGTTGGTTTCCCGGCGAAAAGCGGTCCCGGCGACGGGGCCGCTTTTTTATCTTTTTACCCCCGCTCCCGCCGCCCCCAGAGCGCTAAAACAGCCCGAATACCTCAAAATCCCGGCAGATTTTTGGCCTTCGAAAAAAAATGAAAAAAAGTCTTATCTCAATGGCTCGCTCGGTCGATAGTTAATAATGAGTCGCGAGGAAGCCTTCCGGGTAGAAGGCAACGTTCCGTGACAAAGGCAAACCAGCCGTGAGGCTGGGGCGCAAAGCTGGAGATCTCCGAAAGGAGACGGCTCAGCTGCCGAAGGAACGGTCAAACCAACGTGGCCGTTCCCTCAAAACGTAAACTGTTTTGACTAATGGAGGGAATTGCCATGTCTCGTCACACCACTTATGCCGCTTTCGTAGTAGTAGTATTCGCTTTCCTGTTTTTCGGTTGCGACAATGCCGAGGACTCCGGCAGCGATGTAGCCCTCGACTCGCAGGCCGATGCGCAAAGCGTCGACGACCAAGACCCCTCGATGGGCATCAACCCCAACAAGCCTCATGACTTCGTCGAAGGCGACGACGACGCCCCCGCGATGGGCACCGAAAGCACCGACCCGGACGCCTGGTACCTCGGCGTCAACCCGGACAAACCGCATGACTTCGTCGAAGGCGACGACGACGCCCCCTCGATGGGTTGCGAAAGCACCGACCCGGAAGATTCGTACCTCGGCGTCAACCCGAACAAACCGCATGACTTCGTCGAAGGCGACGACGACGCCCCCGCGATGGGCACCGAAAGCACCGACCCGGACCCGTGGTACGTCGGTGTGAACCCGGACAAACCGCATGACTTCGTCGAAGGCGACGACGATGACGATCCGTCGATGGGCGCGAACGGCGGCGCTTCCAGTGGCGTAGCGGCCAGCGCTCCGGAAACCGGCGCGGACCCCAAGAAGCCGGGCGAGGATCCTTACGGTGACGAGCCGTCGATGGGCGCGAACGACCAGTTCGACGACGGCGAAGCCGAGGAAGGCCGCGATGCTCCGCGGTTCTTCGATGAAAACGGCCGTCAACTGCCGAAATGGCTGGTGCTCTACATTCTCGAAAGCCGCGAGGAAGGCGAGTTCCCGGGCGCCGGCCCCGACCAAGAATAGCGACTGACCAACCCTCTCTTTGCCCCGAAGGCCCCGGCGGCTTTCGGGGCGAGGTGTTTTAAAATAGGCCGGCCACCGAAGCGCCGATGAACCAGCAACCGATCGCCAGCACCGCGCCGGCCGAGAACAGCGACAACCAACGGACCAGCCCGGACTCGCGCTCCGGAAAAATCCGCGCCAGCCAGCCACCCGCGTGAACCACCGCCAGACCGACCAAGACGAGAACGGACGACAACCCCAGGGAAAAGAAAACGAGCAGAAACAGACCGACACCGGCCCGGTTCGCGCCGATGGCGACGAACAGCAACGCCAGAGCCTCGGGACAAGGCGCGGCGCCCGCCGCCAATCCCAATAAAGCAGTTTTCCTTTTACGGGCCTTTTCGATCCGCGGTGGCGCGGCGCTGTCCGGCGGCAACGCCGGTCCGCGATGATGCGGATGCACGTGGGGATGACCGCTGAAAAAATGCCCGTGAACACCGGGCAGCCGGTGAATCAACAACCACGCGCCGAGGACGGCCATCAACCCACCGGCGCCCAGTTGCAGCCATGGCAAAAGCGTCGCCGAGGATAGATCCGCTCGCCACCACCGCGCCGCGAACGCCAGACAAAACGCCAGAAACGTATGCGACAAAGCCGTGGTCAGCGCAAAAACCAACACGTCAGCGGTATTTCCCTGCCGGTCGAGAAAGTATGCCAGGGCCAGGTTTTTGCCGTGCCCCGGCCCCAGACCATGCAACAGCCCGAAAAGGAAGGCCAGCGCTGCGGTAATCATCCAGAACGGCCACCCTCCGCCCGCGCGCACCCGCTCGATCAGGTTGGCCCACAGGCCGCTCGGCGTTTCGACGGCCGTCGTCGCGACCGCGGGTTCCCGCCCGCTCGCCGCGACGCGACCCCGCCACTCCGCGCCGCCGGTCTCGGGCGTCGAATCGGCCAGCAGACGGCTGCCGTCCTCGGCCGTCCGGCGCAACTGAAAGGTCCGCGCCACGAGGGCCGTGTGAGCCCGATAACCGATTTCATGCTCGCCCGCCGTAAGCGAAGCAGGGCCGGTATCGAAACGAAAATGCCAACTCGAGGGCCGTTCCTCGCTGATTAAAAAACGCAGCGCGATCAAGCGGCCGTCGATCGTCAGCCGCTGCAAGCCGGCCAGTTGCGCCGCGCGATCGTTTCGGTCGAGATGGGCCGCGCCGGAAACGTCGGCCGCGCTCGGGTTCGCGGTGAAAAAAATTTCGTAATCGACGGCGATCCGATCGCCCCGCACGGATAGAATGACGCGGTGGTCTTCCGGGCCGGGAGCGTGAGCCGCCGCAGAGGCCGCGCCGGCGAGACAGAAAAGAAGCAGGAATACCGGAATTTTTTTCATGCCGCTCATTATGGCCGGGGGCCGCGGAAAGTAAACTTGGCCGCGCGGAGAAAAACCGCGAAACCGGTTATTCCGGTTCGTGCATGGCGGTGGAAAGGTCGGATTGGAGCTTTTGGGCCAATTCCACCAGCGCGCTTTTCGCCGTTTCGATATGAATGGAATCGGTCTGGCCGAAACGCTCCAAATAGCGCTGCCAGGCGTCGCGGGCTTCCAGGTCGCGCTCGGCTTTTTGAAAGGCGATCGCCAGGTTGAAGGCCGCCCGCTCGTGATCCGGCTCGCGCTCCAAGACCTCGCGGTAATGCGCCGCCGCCAGCGCGTGGTTGTTCAACCGCGACGCGATCACTCCCAGGTAGAAGACCGGCGACGACAGTTTGGGATACAACCGCTGTAATTCCTTCGCCTGCTCCATGGCGCTTTCGAATTCCGAATTTTCCAGGGCCTTGGCGATTTTTTCTTCCCGTTGCCGGTAATCCAGATCGGAAGTCGAGGCGGCGAGGCGCAACCGATCGATCGCGCTCTCCGCTTCCGCCCGGTGCACCCCGGCCTCCTCGCTCAGCGTCAGCGCCTTGCGATACCAGTACAGCGCGTCCTGCGGGCGAATGAGCTTCTCTTCGTAGAGTTGCGCCAGCTTCATGGCCGCCGTGACGGGGTATTCCATCAGGCCGCTTTGCAGGTAGCCCTTCAGCAAGCTGGCCTGTTCGTAGTAGTTTTCCGCCCGCTCGGCCTTGGCGATGTGTTCCTTCCAGACCTCGCGCTCGTAGAACGAATCCTCGACCTTGCGGCCGGTGCCGAACAGCAGGTCGCCCATGCCGCTGCCCACGCGGTTCATCTGCCGGTGAACGAAATAGGAAATCAGGATGATGACCGCCAAAAATCCCAGATAGGAAGTAAGCCGAAACGGGCTGCCCGTGACGAAAACCAGCAGCGTGTACAAGCCGGTGCCAATGCCGCCGCCGCCGAGCACCGGCACGGCAAAGTCCGATTCCATGAATCGGCGAAGCGAACCCATATCCTTGGGAGGCATGCGAAAAGAATAATCCTCCGGCGGTTCGGGAGCAAACGAATTTTTGCCGGATCAAATAAAAAGGAGGCGGAGTTTCGGCCTTTTCGTCCGCGATCGGCTATGATAGAGGGAGATTCTTCACCCGGGGGGAAAGCGGCGTGGAATTGCTCGTCAAGCTGGCCGGATTGTTTTTCACCTCGTTCGTCATCGGCCTGTCCGGCGCGCTGATGCCCGGCCCCATGCTGGCGCTGACGATCAGCCAGACGCCGCGACGCGGGGCGAAAACCGGCCCCCTGATGGTGCTCGGCCACGGCATTCTGGAAGGAACGCTGGTGGCCGCACTGGCCCTTGGCGTGGCGCATTTTCTGACCGATAACCGCGTCATCGGCGTCATCGGCCTGGGCGGCGGCGTCATGCTGCTTTGGATGGGCCAGGGAATGCTGCGCTCGGCGCCGACCCTGACCCTCCAGACCGAAGCGGCCGCGACACGGCGCTCGCTGCACCCGGTGCTGGCCGGCATCCTGGCCTCGCTCGCCAATCCCTACTGGACGATCTGGTGGGCAACCATCGGCTTTTCCTACATTCTGGTCGGCCTGGAATTCGGCGCGCCGGGGGTGATCGCGTTTTTCCTCGGCCACATTTCCTCCGACCTCGCCTGGTACTCGCTCGTCAGCCTCGGCGTATCGCGAGGAAAAAAATTCCTGAGCGACAAACTCTATCGCGGTTTGATCGGTTTTTGCGGCGCCGCCCTGCTCTTCTTCGGCGGCCTGTTCGTTTATTTCGGCGCCATGCGGCTGGGCTGACCCATTAAATGAAAACGGGCGCGGCGAACCGCGCCCGCCGGTTGATGTTGGTTTCTTATTTCTCTCCTTTGCAAAGGATATCGATGGGATACGGCTCGCTCTCGTCGTAACAGTGATCCACGAGAATCAGGAAATAATCATCCGCCGCATCGGGATAATCCATAAAATGCCAGCCTTCGGTTTCAATGATCAGCGGTTCGCCTTCTTCCTCGCTAGAACATCCCGCGTTTTCAACAAACGCCAAACCGTCAAGGCCCAAGCCATTATCAAGCCCTAAGCCCCCCCCTCGAGATTGCAATCCGGATCGACGTATTCCAAAGCCAGTTCGACCTTGTCATACAATACCACTTCAACTGGTTCTTGCACGACCTCACCGTTGACGCTGATTTGCAGCCCGAGGATTTCCGGCGGTTGATTATCTCGGCACTCCTCCCAGGACGCGTCATCGTCGATGGCCGCCGAGTCGTTGTCGTTATCGTTGTCGTTGTCGTCATCGTCATTTTCGCAATTACTCACCAATGACACGACGAACAATGCAAACAGAAAAATCAGAAAATACTTCGCCGATGTATTCATTTCCGATTTCCTCCAAATCATTTCAGTCTCTTTATGCTTTTCATCTCGCCGGAGTAATTTTCTCATTTCCTCACATAACAAACAACGGGCGCGGCGAACCGCGCCCGAGGCCTATTCAGGCGAGCGAGAAATCAGAAGAACGCGTAGCCGAGAATCGCGTTCAGCCGCATCGACCCCAGGCCGCCTTCCGTATAGGCATCGAGGAATTCGTCATCGGCGGACTGGCCGCTGAATCCCAGGTTCGAGAAATCCAGCGAGCCGCCGAGGATGAAGTTATTGGCGAAGCGATGGGTCGAGCCGATCGAGATGTCGAAGTACCAACTGCGCAACGGATCGGAAACATATTCCTCACCGTCGTGTTCGACCGCATAACGAAACGTGCCGCCGCCCAGGTGGCTGAGCAGCATCAGGTTGGTGCGTTGTTCCGCGCCGAAATACCACTGGTAACCAAGGCCCAGCGCCAGGTGGATGGCATTGAAGCGCAGTTTGTCGCCGTCGATGCGTTTCGCCGGATCATCGGTTTCCGCGAATTTACCCGTGCCGGATATCAACGGCAGGGAAGCCGAAATGACGAAATGGCGGCCCTTGGTCGGCATGAAAAACGCTTCCGGCGACAGGCCGAGGTATCCCACGCCCCGGAAATTGACTGTTTCATCGTGTTCGGCGGCGCGATTATTAAGCTCCCATTCGAAATCCACCGAGCCGGCGCCGCCGCCGAAGATCGGCTTAACCGTCATGATGAACCACGGCAATTCGACCTGCTTCTGTATGCCGGCCGGGGCCGGCGCCGCGGCCGGGGGCGCATCCTGAGCGAAGGCCGTCATTCCGGCCAGCGACAGCGACCCGGCGATAACCAAAAAAATGAGCGTTTTGCTCAATCGATTCATTTTTTCTCCTCCTGGCGGCAACCGCGCCGCCTTTGGTTCAGCCCCCGTCAGCTTACACCCATCCTCTCCGGATACCCATAAACTTTAGAGCCGGCCGGCGGCGCGAAAGTTAAAGCCATTTTTACCAGACACGCGGCAACAACCGATACTGCGTGATTTCGGCATTTTGGCGATAGCCGGGTAAATTCCCTTTGCAAGGTCCGGTCCTCCAGCGCCGTGCGGGTGAGGAGCCGGCCGCGGCCAAATTCAGGCCGCCGGTTTGGTCGGATCCGAGCGCTGTTGCAGTTGTTCGTTCATGAATTGCAGCACCGCCCGCAGCGCCGGTCCTTCGTGACCGGGCGCCATGTCCACCACGACCGAGTGATGATCGCCGCCCTTGATTTTCACGTACCGCAAGGGTGCTCCGGCCTGCTGCATCGCCTGCGCGAAGGCCGCCGCCTGCGGCTCGCTGGTCAGGTTGTCGCGATCGCCGTTGACCATCAGCATCGGCGGCACATCGGCGCGGACATGGCGGATCGGTTGGGCGTCGTCGAAGTTTTCCGGCGTCACCATGACCTGCCGCACGATTTGCAGGTCCAGCCGATTGCCGGTGACGAAATCGTACGCGCCGCTCAGCGGAATGACGCCGCGCAGCTTTAACGGGTCGAATTTCAGCATTCCCCGAAAACGCGGATGGGTAGCCATCAGCGCAACGATGTGCCCGCCCGCCGAATGACCGGCGACGAACACGCGATCCGGGTCGCCGCCGTAATCGGCCACGTTGGCCATGACCCAATTGAGCGCCGCCGCGCAATCTTCCATGAACGCCGGATAGGTCACGTCCGGGTAAAGGCGATAATCCACCAGGATCGTCACGAAGCCGCGCGGACAGAGCGTTCCCGCCAGCGCCGCGTATTCCTTCCGGCTGCCCGACATCCAGTAGCCGCCGTGAATGAAGACCATCACCGGCGCGGGATCCTCGCCGGCCGGCCGGTACAGGTCGAGCCGCTGAAAATCGTTGCCGTTCGGAACGTAGGCGATATCCGGGAATTGACGCGGATGATGATCGAGCACCCGCAGGCTCGAGATTTCCGCGTCGAGCAGCGCCCCGTAATGCTTGACCGGCACGTCGCAAGCGAACAGCGTGACCAGGGCGAGCAATGCCAAAAACCAGCGGCCACACGCCGTTCGACGGCCATGGTGGGCATAACATTTTTTCATTTTCGGCGGACCTCGCTTCAAATGGCAGTGGCTTTCAGCATTCTAAGCCGCCGGCGAATTGTCAAGCGAGCGGCCGCCGGCAGATCATTGGACGAGCGATGCGCCATCGGCGTTATTGCCTGCCGATCCGGCCATGGCGCGACGGATCGGTAAAACAAGCCGTGCGTGTTTATACTTAGGCAATATGTCCCCTTAACTGTGCAGCAAAAATGTCCCCTTGGTTACGTAGAGTTCGGAGCCGAGGCCTGATAGACCCACGTCCAGTTGGTTGTTCCCTTTCGATTTTCCGTTTTGCATCTGGCTTTGAGAGGTGCGCGCAGTTCC